>SKWF01000286.1 GCA_007129085.1 Balneolaceae bacterium
ATTCTTCGGTTTCTCTCCGAACCTTTTTTACCGGTAGTGCAGGACTCCTTTTTGATGAACGTCGCTATTCTGTTCTCCTCCCTGCTGCAAATTTCCGGCGTTATTTTCTACATCATGGAAATTTGGCCGCGACTTCAACCCCGAAAAAAACGTAAACGGAGCAGATCATAATGCCTGTACAAAGCATCCTGATGATTCGTCTCTCGCTGATCTACCTCCTTATTGCCGTATTGATTGGCGGCCTGCTCATCTCACATAAAGCCGTTGATCTTCATCCGATGGTATGGTCTCTCCTGCCCGTTCATTTTGAATTGGCCATTTGGGGCTGGCTGGTTCAATTTGTAATGGGAACCGCCTACTGGATGTTTCCCAAAAAGCTGGAAGGCAAACGACGCGGGTCAACAAAACCGGCATGGGCTATGGTCGTTCTTTTTAATTTCGGTTTGATCCTATTAGTTGCCGGCTCATTTATACCTTCTCTTCCACAGTTCTCCCTGATTGGCCGGCTATGTATAGGACTCAGTATTCTCCTGTTTGCTCTGCTGATGTGGAGTCGCATCACCACCTACAGAAAATAAATTAACCCGTCTTAAATCCATATTACTTTTCACGCTTCAATCCTTCCTGATAAACGACAATAACTCCTCTCTGGATGATGAGGATTTAACTCTCTTCTCGAAATCATCTGCTTCCGTACGGGATTCAAACTTCTTTTGATAAACCGGATTCCACGGTATTCCAGTTTTGGTGTGTCTGTTTTTTCCGGAGTTATGTCGTTCCACAGCTTTCTCAAGATCGGGTGCGGAACCAACAAAATAGCGATCTACCACAGGGCTGTAGAGTATGTATACGTATCTCATGATTTGGTTTCTGACTAACTATTATCAAAAGGTAGCCCTCTTAAAATTAACATTCTATCACTTTTTTGCACCACTATACTAAGGGTTCTAAACAAATTGCTACTCTATATATCATTATATCATTTTCTTGCCCGCACTTTCATTACAGTCGGAATTCTTTTATTTACCTACCTATATAACGCGAACAATTATTATCGCCACTAATAACAGAAACCTATACGCTTTATCTGATTGTGAATAAAATCATCTATGTAACCGGCTTTATCTGCGGAGCACTACTTTTCATTTGGCACACCTGGCAAACCGTTTATGTTGATATTCCCCGTGGCGGCCCCATTCAAATTGCCGTCCAGGCACTTCTCATAAGCCTCCTTTTCGGCACTGCGTTCTGGTTCTATCGGGAAACTAAATCTACGGGTGATGAACTTCGAGATGCAGCTTTTGAACTTCGTAAATGGGGATGGTTTTTTGCCGGACTTCTGGTTATTCAAATTTTATGGGGTGGAATTACATCGGGGCTGCATGGTGGGCACGTATACAACACATTTCCAAAACTTAACAATAACTGGATCCCCCCTGAGCTTTGGGTGATGGAACCATTCTACACAAATTTTATTGAGAATGCCTCAACCACCCAGTGGCTCCATCGTATTTTCGGAACGTTAATGGGAGTCACCGCTATCATCATCTGGATTCGATCTTTTCAACTGAAGACATCATTCACTACCCTCAAATGGGTTATTGCTCTTTTCTCAATCGTACTTGCCCAATACGCTGTCGGAGTTTTCACATTAATATATCACGTACCACCGGCACTTGGCCTGCTTCATCAAATTTTAACCATAATCTTATCGGTAATAATCGTGGGCTTGCTTCAGCATCTGCACCAAAAACAGAGTTAACCACCTCCTATTCATCTCGTTAATTGGCTGAATGAGCGATACATGGTTCCAAATACCACAACCAGTCTCTTTTAAACTCACGAACCGGATTAATTATTAATTTTAAACTTTTTTATTGACAGTAATTAGAGAAGGTCAGTATATTAAGACAAAATAGTCTTATATATTAAAAACACGATCGCCAAGTATGCTTTTATCACAAACATGTATTTATGGACTCCGTGCTTCGGCACTCTTGGCAAGTAAAAGCCGGGCTGATTATACGACGATTCGTGAACTAAGTGATGAGCTGGATATATCGTTTCATTTTTTGACAAAAGTACTTCAAAAGCTGACAAAATCGGAGCTATTGGAATCATACAAAGGCCCTAACGGCGGGGTTAAATTGGCACGTACAGCATCAGACATCAAATTTATGGATGTGGTGCTATCCATTGATGGTGATTCACTTTTGCATGAGTGTGCCCTGGGTCTACCGGGATGCGGCATTTTAGAACCCTGCCCAATGCATGACCAATGGTCCGGCTTAAAACAAAACATTGTAACAATGATGAAGGATATCACCCTTAAAGATCTTGCCAACAATTATAACTCTACCCACTTAACCTTTGATTCATTCAATAAGGGAAACCAAGTATAATTTTTTAACCATTAATAAGAATTAGTAGTCCTAAAACTTTAATAACAATGAATAGAATCCTAATAATCACACTAACACTAATTGCCTCACTTTTCCTTCTGCAGGCTTGTGGGAATGGAGATACAGATTCCACCACAGAAACCGCCGAAACCGAAGAGCAAGGATTAACAGAATTTGAACTGGAACACGGAATTGGCCCCATCACCGAACGAGTAGATGTTGGGGATGAGATTGATGGCGAGTTGGTTACCAAGGGCCGAAATATCTATGAAATGAAGTGTGAAATGTGCCACAACATGGAAGGAAGAATGGTTGGCCCTGCACTTGGTGATATAATGGAGCGAAGAAGCGCAGAGTTTGTCATGAATTTCATTCTTAACC
>SKWF01000266.1 GCA_007129085.1 Balneolaceae bacterium
GTCGTTCTCTTCAATATCTTTTCTCACCATCATCGAAAATTCATCCGGAGAAAAGGAGAATGGCTCTATAGATTTAATGGTGAGCTGACCCGACTCTATCATCTCATCTACCGGCACCCCAATTAACCGGGAGCGTTTGGCAATCACTTCCGCCGACTCTTCGAACGTGTATATAACTGAGCGCTCACCCCTAATAGAAGCCTGCTTCATAAATTGAATGCCGAGGTTGGTTTTTCCGGCACCGGTTGGCCCTGTAAACATGCTTATCGTCCCTTTTTCAATGCCGCCGTGAAGCATCGCATCGAGCTCATCAACCCCACTGGATATCGGCTCGCTTGAGAAAATACGATCATATTTATTGGGTTGAAGACGCGGAAATACAGAAACACCCTTTTCATTTATCTTAATTGCATGCTCTCCATCCTGGAAACTTGATCCCCTGAACTTCCGAACGCTGATTCTACGCCAATCTTCTGAATAGGAGACTCCCAGAACACCATCCACCCAAAATTCTGCTTCATCCTCATCCACTTTGGGATGTGTTTCTGAAATCATCAGCAGTGTTGCCCCGGTTGAACAGACATGATTGATCAACGACAACGCCATGCTCTTATATTGAAACTGGTTTTGATAGAGATATTTCAGCATTGTTAACGAATCGAGCATAATTCGTTCGGGTTGATGTTTCTCAATAGCCTCAACAATCTTTTGAATAATCGGTTGTGCTTCTACCTCAACCGGTGAAAACACTGAGTAATTCTGCTCTTGGTTTAACTGATTATTTCCCTGGCTTAGATCCAGAATTTCGGTATCGGAGAGATCAATTCCCTGCTTTTTTGTATGTGCCCGAATATTCTCACCCAGTTCTCCGAGTGTAATCAACATCGAACGTTCGTTATTTGATACTCCCTCTTCTAAAAAATGATAACCAATTGTGGACTTACCCGTTCCCGGGCCACCTTTTATCAAGTACGATTTTTGTTTGATGAGCCCCCCGCCTAAAATAGAATCGAGGTTTTCAATTCCTATCGAAATTCTGTCACTTTCCATATTTTACCGATTGAGGATTTGACCTAAAATAATTTAAAGGTGAGATATAATGTATTTTAAATACTGATTATAATTAAGTATAAAAACTATTTTGTTGAATTTTGCTCTATTACAGGTGCTCTTGAACGTTTTAAGGGTTTTCACTTTTAAATTTGTGTATGAAATCTTCGAATCAAACAACTTTCAAATCTTTATCTAACGTCATACAGGAAATCCGCGAGGCAAGAGGATCAAACGAAAAAATTCAGATCTGCAGTAATTTTCTAACCTCCTTAAGCAGTAATACCAACCTGAAGTTAGCCACTCGCTATCTCGGTGAAGGGGCATTCTCCGATATCAGCGGTAAACGAGCCGCGGTGGGGAGCCGAACATCGGGTTTGGCAGCGGCACAATTTTGCGAAATCGATTACGATCTTGTGTTTAAACCGTGCCGAACCGCCACCGGCAGCAGCTCCGAAACCATCGAAAAGCTGATGTATGCCACTCCTGCAGCCCGCCAAAAACGATCCCCGAAAAATAGAACGCTCAGCGAGGTACAGTCTATTTTTGATGAACTTCGTCGCGTATCAAGCCGGGCCGATAAACAGCAGATTCTGCTGGCCGCCTGGCAAACCATGACTCCGGTGGAAATCAAATATTTCATCCGAATACTGGGGCGGGGATCGCTGCGCATCGGGTTTGAAACTCGCTCATTGCTCTCAGCAATAGCCAAAGCGTTCAACCAAGATGTAGAAACCGTTCGATACACCCATATGATCACCGGATCTGTAGAAAAAACAGCCCTTTTGGCAAAACAGAACCGGCTTGATGAAGCCACCTTCAACCTTTTTCATCCCCTCTCGTTTATGCTGGCCTCCCCGATAGAGAGCCGCGCTGTCGAGAATTTGGATGACTACCTGGCCGAGGAAAAATTTGACGGCATGCGGTGCCAGGCTCATATTCACGAAAACCGGGTTGAACTTTTTTCGCGAGACCTCAACAACATCACCCGCTCATTCCCCGATGTGGTTGAATTCTTTGCCGATCAAAATCTGCCACCCATGGTGTTGGATGGTGAGATATGTGTCTATAAAGATGATACTATTCTGCCGTTTCAACTTCTGCAAAAGCGAATGGGGGTCAAAAAACCGGGACAAAAAATTCTGGAAAAGTTCCCCGTTCTGTTCATCGCCTACGACCTGCTCTTTATTGATGGCACCCCCATTTTTGATCTGCCGCTAACTAAGCGCCGAAATCAACTCCGTGAACTCTCCAACCGCTATAAAATCCCGACAACCACCCAGTTTAACGTAGTGGATTTTGATCATTTAGATGAACTCTTTAACCGGGCTTTGGATCACGGGAACGAGGGATTGATGCTGAAGAAAAAAGAGAGTCGATATGAATATGGACAGCGGCGAAAATCGTGGCTGAAAGTTAAAAAACCGGGTGGCACTCTCGATACCGTAATGATGTACGCCCACGCCGGCAGCGGAAAACGGGGAGGAACCTACTCCGATTTTACATTGGGAATATCCGTCAGGGATGATGAGCGATATGAAGAGGAGTTCATCCCCATAGGAAAAGCGTACGGCGGCTATACCGACAAAGAGCTGAAACGGATGAACAAAAAAATTAAGGAGCTGACCGTTGAAAAATATGGCCCCACACTAGGGCTGCTGCCCGAACTCGTCATAGAACTTGAGTTTGATGATATCCAGGTAAATAATCGAACCAAGGCGGGGTA
>SKWF01000310.1 GCA_007129085.1 Balneolaceae bacterium
CGAACACGGCCGTTAAGCTCCGCAGCGCCAATGGTACTGCAATTGCGGTAGAGTAGGTCACTGCCTCATCTTTATTTTTTACTCAAAGCCCCGTACGCTATGCATACGGGGCTTTTTTTATTTGATTTGGTAAAATGAATTTAATTCGCACTTTCTGTATCTTATTTATGTTAGCAACACCATAAAGTTTACCCCCAAATCTATAAAATAAGGTAAGACGTGGATTTTCAATTACAAGAAAAGAAGGCAGTGGACAAAGATTTAACGTATTTTTTATCAGACTATCGTGAACGACTCTCAGAATTATTTAATGAAAGAAATAATGAAGATGAATTGGTCACAACAAGAGGATTGCCACCTTATGTTTTACGTAAAGTTCTAGAGTGTAATCCACTATCAGCATTTATACCATCAGAATATGGAGGAAGAGGTTGCGTAACCAAAGAGGCGATGTCTATGCTTCAAACCACTTCTTATCAGTCTCTGCCCCTGTCTTTAATGATGGGTATAAATGGAGCGCTTTTTTTACAGCCCGTTGCAAACTATGGTGAAGAAGATGTTAAAAAGAGAGTCTTTGGGAAGTTCATCAAAGAGAAAAATATGGGGGGGTTGATGATTACTGAACCTGATTATGGATCAGATGCCCTTCGAATGCAAACAGGTTTTAAGCTCGATGAAGATAGTGACCAATATTCAATACAAGGCTTAAAGCATTGGGCCGGTTTAACTGGTTGGGCCGATTTTTGGTTGATGACAGCTCGTGGATTAGACGATAAAGGGGAGTTAACCCGGGATATTGGGTTCTTTATCCATGAAAGTAGTAATGGTGGAATTGAAGTAGAAGAGTATTACGAGAATATGGGTTTGTTAATGCTTCCGTATGGAAGAAATAAAGTAGATATAGAAGTCCCATCTTCTTATCGGTTACAGCCTAAATCCACCGGTGTAAAAATGATGCTTGATATATTACACCGTAGTCGACTACAGTTTGGTGGAATGGGTACTGGCTTTTTACAAAGAATGCTCGATGAAGGTATTGATCACTGTAAAGAACGTTTTGTTGGGGGGAAAAGCCTTTTTGAATATGATCAGGTGAAAGAACGGTTGGCTAATTTACAATCATATTTCACGGTAAGTTCTGCAGTAAATTATTTTACATCCTCCAATGTACCATTAAGTGAAGATACATCAAGGATGGATCTTGCGGCAAATTCCATAAAAAGTGTTATTACTGATTATATGCACGAAGCATCACAATCACTTATGCAACTCGTTGGTGCAAAGGGGTATAAGATGAGTCATATTGCGGGACGCTCGATGGTAGACAGTCGGCCATTCCAAATCTTTGAAGGATCTAATGATATTCTTTACCAGCAGATTACTGAATCTGTATTAAAGAAGATGAAAAGAGCGAAACAGACGAACCTGTACGAGTTTCTTAAAGATTATTCTTTGACTGAATATGCTGCAGAGCATTTTAAAGAGTCTACCAATTTTGACGTTAACTATAAGATGGCTCAACGAAACCTTGTTAAACTTGGGCGAGCACTCGGTAGAATTGTAACCATGAACATGACAATCCAATTGGGACAGAGTGGATTTAACAGCGATATGGTGTCAAACAGTATTAAGTCTTTGAAAGGTGAAATAAACGGTTTGATTTCTGCTTACAGTAGCAACGAAAGTCCCGATATCATTGATAATTACGAGGACAGTAGCTCTTGGTTAGACCTTGTAAAAGCGTAAATTCTATTCCGTAATATATTATGATGAGGGTAACAGTTCTTACCGGTGCCGGAATGAGTGCTGATAGTGGTTTAGCTACATTTCGCAATTCCGGTGGGTTGTGGGAAGGATACGATGTTATGGATGTTGCTACCCCGGAAGGTTGGAGTGCTGACCCCGAAATGGTGCTCGACTTTTATAATAAAAGGCGTAAACAAGCCTTTTCTGCTCAACCCAACAAAGGGCATAAAGCAATTGCTAAACTTGAAGATCATTTCGATGTGGTAGTTATCACTCAAAATGTAGATGATCTTCATGAACGGGCAGGCTCCTCAAATGTAATCCATCTTCACGGTATGCTCCGGGAAGCAAGGAGTTCAAAAAACCCCAATTTGATTACTGATATCAAAGACAAAGATATTAAACTGGGGGATAAAGCCGAAGATGGAAGTCAGTTACGTCCTAATGTTGTATGGTTTGGTGAGCCGGTTCCAATGATCGAAAAAGCCGCATCAGAAATCCCCGATACTGATATATTTATAGTTGTGGGTACTTCTCTTGTTGTTTATCCCGCTGCAGGGTTGACCGATTTTGCGCCACAAGACATTCCGAAATATATAGTCGATCCATCCACACCCGATGTTCACGGATATAGTGAATGGATACACATAAAAGAACCGGCTGAAACCGGCGTAGTGAAATTAAAAGAGAAACTTGAAAACAAATTTTTGAATGAGTGATTTTATAAAAGCAACTGAAGCAGAAAAAGAAGCACTTGAAAAATATTTGCTACAGTTTTTAAATATTGAGAAGAGATATCCATTATTACCCGGTATTTCAAATAAGCATGCAGTAGCTAACCTTTTTGGACTGGATGAAGAAGAGTTAGATAAACTACGTCAGCACTTTACACAAAATACAAAAGAAGCAGCATTAGAAATGTTGAAGGATGATGAAGTGGTAGATTGGGTTAATGAACTTCCATTTCAGCCGAATGATACAATTATTGGATTTGGAGATTCATCCACGGATGACCTGCAGGGTTGGTTTGAAATACTGAGAGAAATACTATCTATTGCAGTACCTGATGCTGAATTCACATTTATCAACGCAGGGGTTGCACACAACACTACATCTGAAGCGTTACGACGAATGCATCACGATGTTTTGAGTCATGAGCCGGATTGGGTTATTACCTCACTCGGAAGTTACGATGCCATGCGCCTCTCTTTTGCACCCAAACGTACTTTACATCCACTGTCGGAAACCTGGGAAAACCTCTCAACAATTGAGGATGCTATAGGAACTGTAACCGATAATCCCCCAATTTGGATCTCACCAACACCGGTAATTCCCGGACTTTTGGAGGAGATGGAGCTGTTTGATTTTGATATTCAAGATGCAGATCTGGATCAAATACGTCAGATTATAACCGGTAAGAAAGGCTATATCGTTGATCCGAAAGGCCAACGGCTGGGAAACCCTCCAGAGGCGTGGTACTATTTAAGTGATGGAATAAACCCATCTCTCTCCGGGCATGTAAATACAGTTAGAGCCCTGCTTTATACGTTGGTTACATCTGAAGAAAAAAAGGGTACGGAGATGGCGAAACCGGACGATTTAGAATGATGTTCGAAAGTTGATGACACCTACGGTTGGCTCAAATTCTCGGGTCAACCCTTTGTCGGAAAAGTCTGTGTAGGATGTGAGTTGCGGTTGTAGAAAACCAACTTCGTAATTTCCATGCGCCACTTCAATCACTGATGAGCGGTTAAGCATTTTGCTTGCCAATTGGCCGGGTTCGCGATCAGCCAGGAAAAAGGCATCAATCAAGCCGAAGCCCAAACCGGTCCAAGCACCAACGCTGCTTCCATACTGCAATCCCTGAACGATAGGCTTATCCTGAATTAGACGAATTGCCGTACCGATTACCGCTCCGCCACCGGCACCATATACCGTATCAAGTAGAATAATGACGGAAGAATTACTCCCACTATTAAAGGTACCGTTAATATAAAAATCATCATCTGCAGGAGCAGAAGCGATATCAATTGCTGCAATACCTGTTCCGGCTAAAATTCCGGCTCCAAGTCCTATACGAAGTGGGGCAAAATCACTGTTATTGGTAAGTCCCATCGTCGCCAATCCTGCAAGCGAACCAGTGACAGCCCCGTTTAACACATTACCTGCCAAAAGTTCCTTTGTGTTTTGAGCATTGGCTTGATGCGCCCCTGCAAATATAATGAGAATAGATAGTAGAAAACCGACTGTAATATTTTTCATGAGCTTGATTACGTTATTGGCTGAGAGAAGTTAATAAAAAGATCGGTTCATATACATGGTTTTATGATGGATCCATCAGAGATACCGGTAATACTTTACCATTATAAAACTGATGGCCGGTTAACACAAAATCACCAACATATTTCCCCATAGATTCCGGATCTACGGGAGCTTCCATACCCGGAAAAGCATTTTCGAGCATTTCGGTTTGAACGGCCCCCAGGCAGAGACAATTGCACGATATCTGTTCATCAGCCAGTTCGGTTCCCAGGCATTCTGTTAAAATTGAGAGGCCACCTTTTGCCACGCTATATCCTGTCAGCCCGGGAAATTTTGCACTCCCCTGAAAGCCCCCCATACTGCCGATATTTAAAACATGACTCTTATTGTTAAGGTATGGCAGTAGGTTTTTCGTTAACAGTGACGGTGCAGTTACATTCACATCAAGCTGCTGTTGCCAATCATTCTTTGTTAACTCCTTAAATGGCTTGTTGATCAGTAGTCCGGCATTATGGATAATTCCATCCAGTTTACGTTCGGTTTGATGGAGATAATCAACCAACTCTTGATGATTCTCCTCATCCGTAATATCCATCGAAATTGCAGTGATGAGATTAGGGTATTGGTCGGCAAGCTCCTTTAGTTTCTCTTCCGACCTGGCCGCGATAATTACTTTGCACCCCTGTTCTGCAAGATATTTAGCCGTTTCGTATCCAATGCCTCTGCTTGCTCCTGTAATAAGAATCTGTTTACTCATAATCTTTTTATGTTGATCGGTTTACAACTGAACAATTTATTATAGCGAAGAATCATTCAATACCGGGTTGATATTGGAAGCGCTTTCTTCGTTTATTTCCCGTAGGAAAAAGTAATTTCAAGTGGCAGCAATTTGTTATTTTAAACTGAATGTATACCTAAAATCAGATTCATGACTTTGCAAAAAAAACCATCAGTACCGAGTCACATTCAAAAGTTAACTCCCTATGTGGCCGGCAAAACTATTGCCGAAGTTAAAGAGACCTATAAGCCCAAACAAATATCTAAATTAGCTTCGAACGAGAACAGGCTTGGATTCAGTCCGGCAGTATCTGAAGCCGTTAAAGATGCGTTAAAAGAAATTCAGGACTATCCCGACCCGATTGCTCGTAAATTAAAGCAGGCTATTGCAGAAAAGAATGCTGTTACTCCAAATGAAGTGTTGGTTGCAGCGGGATCAGAAAGTATAATCTCAATCCTCTGCCGCACATTTCTTGAGAAAGAATCTGAATGCGTTACAGCAGATGCCACCTTTGTAGGATTTTTTGTGCAAGCCGGTGTGATGGGGGCAACCATCAAAAAAGTGCCCGTTACCGACCGGTACAAATTTGATGTAGATGGAATGCTTGCTGCCATAGATGAAAACACTAAAATGGTGTATATCGCCAATCCAAACAACCCAACGGGTACTTATCTTGATAAAGAAGAGTTTCAGAAACTGGTAGACGGAGTACCTGACGATGTTCTGTTGATGGCAGATGAAGCATATTTTGAGTTTGCGAAAGGTGTGGATGATTATCCGCAGGCGCTTGATTACCGAACGGATAACATGGTGATTTTGCGAACATTTTCGAAAGCGTACGGCCTGGCCGGTTTCCGAATTGGATACTGTATCGCCAACGAGGAATTAATCACGCAAATGATGAAAACGAAGCTTACATTTGAGCCGACGGCAACAGCCCAGGCGGCAGCGCTTGCAGCGTATGGTGATGACGAGTTCCTCCAAAAAGGAATTGATGTTGTTGAAGGTGGCAAAAAAGATCTCTACCGGTTTTTTGATGAGCAAAAAGTTGAATATATGCCGTCGATATCAAATTCGGTGATGATGATCCTTGAAAATGAGCAGAAAGCAGTCGATTTTACACAGGCGATGCTTGAGGAAGGTGTAATTTTACGCAGAATAAATGCCTTCGGGCTTCCGAATTGTGTTCGAATTACGATAGGGTTGGATAACGAGATGCAGCACTTCAAGGAGAGTTTCCTGAAGGTAAAAGAAGAAATTTTAGTTTAACAGAATTAAAAACATGGCGAGCGGTAAAGAGAATAAGGTTGATATTGACTGGAAAGAAATAGCAGAAATCATGCTCACATCCCGGGCGATGGATGATAAAGAGGAGAACGAACTGGTACCCGATAAAAAAGTCCTCTACCAGTTTTCAGCTCGGGGACATGAGCTTGCACAAATTCTTCTGGGCAAACATCTTACGCATCCAAAAGATGCTGCCAGTGCTTATTACCGTTCACGACCACTGATGCTCACCGCCGGGCTCGATCTTGAAGATGCCATGGCCGCACCGATGGGTAAATCCGGTGGGTACAGCGATGGACGTGATATTGGCGTGGTCTGCAATCTCACCGGAGAAAACGGGCCAACCGTTCTGCCGATGGCAGGAGATGTAGGCTCGCAATATACACCGGCAGTGGGTTGGGCGCAGGGAATTGAATATCGCCGAACAGTTCTTGAGGATTCTGAATACGATGGCGCCATTTCGGTAATTTTAGGGGGAGATGGATCGGTAGCCACCAACGGATTTTGGTCAGCACTTACCATGGCTACCACGCTGAACCTTCCGGTGCTCTTTTTTATTGAGGATAATGGGTATGGTATTTCGGTAACAAGTGATCTGCAAACACCCGGATCAAACATTGCCAATAATCTCTACTCGTTTAAAAATCTGAGAATTTATGATGGAGACGGCACCGATCCCGAAGAAGCAAACGAGATGATTGGAAGTTCGGTAGATCACGTACGCTCTCGGAAAGGGCCCGTACTTTTACGCCTGAAAGTACCGCGTTTGAATGGCCACTCCTACCAGGATAATCAATCCTACAAGGATGAAAAGCTGTTGAAAAAAGAGCAGAAAAATGATCCGCTTAAGAAATTGAAAAAGTTTTTAGTGCCCACTAAGATCAGTAAAAAAGAGTGGGATGAGCTTGAGAAGTCTTGTAAGAACCGAATTGATGAAACGGCAGATAGCGCCTGGAATCGCCCCGATCCCGACACATCCAATGTAGAGAAATATGCATTTTCTGAAGATGGAGAAATTCAAAAGGTTGGCGGTTTGGCATCCGAAAATATAGAGCTGCCCAGCGGAAGCGAGGAGCCATCCCCTGAAAAACAGCGCATTAATATTGTTGAAGGAATTCGCCGCACACTCGGTACCGAACTTGAGTTGAACGATCGGCTGGTAGTTTTTGGCGAGGACGTAGGTGCGAAAGGAGGAGTTCATGCCGCCACGATGGATCTGCAGAAAAAATATGGTGAGGAGCGGGTTTTCGATACCAGTCTGTCAGAAGAGGGAATTATCGGGCGTGCGGTTGGCCTGGCCTATTCCGGGTTGATGCCGGTAGCCGAGATCCAGTTTCGAAAGTATGCCGATCCCGCCACAGAACAGATCAAGAACACCGGCACGATCCGATGGAGAACGGCGAACAAATTTGCCGCCCCGATGGTGGTTCGAATGCCGGGTGGATTTGCCAAGTGCGGCGACCCGTGGCATAGTGAATCGAACGAAGTATTTTTTGCCCATATGATCGGCTGGCAGGTCGCTTACCCTTGTAATGCCGAGGATGCCGTTGGCCTGCTACGATCCGCGATGAGAAGCAATAATCCCACGATCTTTTTTGAGCACCGAAATATGCTGGATGCCAAATATGCCCGTAAACCGTATCCGGGTGATGATTTTGTAGTACCGTTTGGAAAAGCTAAAAAATTACGGGAAGGCAGTGATATAACCGTAGTAACCTGGGGGGCGATGTGCGAACGGTGCGAAAATGCGGTTGAGAAAAGCGGAATTGACGCTGAAATACTCGATCTGCGGACAATCTCTCCGTGGGATAAAGAAGCGGTTCTGGAATCAATCCAAAAAACGAACCGCTGTTTGATTGTGCATGAAGATACACAGACTGCCGGGTTTGGGGCAGAGATCACATCAGCCCTGATGAAAGAGGCGTTTGAACACCTCGACGCTCCGGTGGAAAGACTGACCATGCCCAATATTCCAATGCCCTATAATGTGGATCTGATGAATTCAGTCTTGCCGAATGAAGAGAAGATTGAGGCGGCATTAGCTAAACTCACGCGGTATTAAACTTTGTGAAAGATTGGATTTGATCTGATTATGCCTGCATCCGATGTTGTAATTTAGTAAACTATGGTTTACCAAATAAAGCAGGAACAAATGCTCATTTCTGCAATATCTATTCCTTGAAACTATACGTGTTCAATTGATTTCGGGGTTTTATTAAACTTATCACATGCGCTTAGCCACTAAATTACTACTTGGCTTTTCTCTCGTTGCTATTCTACTGCTCATCACCGGTTCGGTTTCTTACTATTTTAGTAGTGAAATAAAATCAGAGCTGATTGCTGAAAGTAAGCAGACAGCTGAGGAGATGCAGAACCTGACTGAGATGACGGTTTTGCTACAAAACTCCCTTCTCTATACAAGAAATTATGTAGTTGAAAATCGAAAAATCAGGGAGGGAGATTCATCACTGCAGACCTATTCCCAGATGCGTCAATCAGAAGAGGTTGTGACTGAAAGCCTGGATCGGTTCTCGAAAGTGATGGAAAAAGTGGATGATCAGGCCCGAAGTGTACGGGTTGAATCCGGTGCACTGCAAGAGTATTCCGATCGTAATATTACCTTGGTTGACTCCCTGAAAAGGGCGTATAGGCCATACAGTTCTCTTGTAACCGAAATTTTAGAAATCGATCGTGAGAGTGAATTTGGAGATGAGGCGTATAACCTTACAATAGAACCCTATTTTAGAAATACGCTTTTTCCGATTCTAAACCAGCTGCGTGAGAACTCTAATGATTTTGTTGATTTGCAGCTGGAAGATGTAGAGCAACGAGCTGAGCAAACAGTTGCTAAAATAATAGTAATTACCATTTCGGGATTCATACTTTCATTGATTTTAGCATTCCTGGTCTATCGGTCAATTGCCGGGCCGCTCAATACATTAACGTCTGCTGCCAAAGAGATTGGCGACGGTAAACTGGATCAGCGGATTGATCTGCGGTCAAAAGATGAGCTTGGGAAGCTGGCAGCAACGTTTAACAAAATGACCGAAAACCTGAGCAACAGCATGGTATCCCGATCATATGTGAATAATATTATCCAGTCGATGGGGGATATGTTGGTGGTGGCATCAAACAGCGGGGAGGTGTTGATGTCGAACAAGGCTGTTTATGAAAAGCTGGATTACTCCAAAGGAGATCTTGAAGATGTGAAGACGTGGGAGTTGTTTCAAAAAGATGACCATGATGCATTAAAGCAGATGTTTGATGAGGGTAAAGCCGGCCTCGATACAAATGAAACAGTTGTTTTGACTAAAGCCGGAGAAGAAATACCGGTGATTTATTCCCACTCGATGGTAAAAGATGAGGTTAGCGGCAAAGACAATCACGTGTTTGTTATCAGCGATATATCGGGACAAAAAGAGACGGAAAGAAAAATCAGTGAATCTCTTCGGGAGAAAAATGTGCTGTTGTCGGAGATACACCACAGGGTAAAAAATAACCTGGCCGTTATTTCGGGACTATTGAATATGCAGATGTACAACCTGGAAAATGAGGGAGCACAAAAAGCGCTGCAGCAGAGTCAGCTGCGAATTCACTCCATTGCCTTGGTTCATGAAAAACTCTATCAAAACGAAACGTTTGCCGATATTCAGATTACAGACTTTGTAAAAGAGCTGGCCGGGGCCATTTCCGATGCATTTGAAATGCCGGACAAAGAGATTTCCCTAAACTATGAGATGGAGCCCCTGAGGCTGGATATCAACCAGGCTATTCCATTTTCGCTTCTGGTAAATGAGTGCCTTGTAAATGCGTATAAACATGCATTTAAAGAGCAGGAATCTGGAGAGATTTCTATCACACTTTCAAAAAACGGGGCGAATGTTGATGTTGAAATTGCCGATAACGGAATCGGTCTTCCCGCCGGATTTGATATGGAAAAAGAGAGCTCTCTTGGCCTGACGTTGATCCGCACGTTGGTGAGTCAGTTGAAAGGGACCGGGGAGTATCGGAAAAGACCGAAAGGCGAGGGAACACGATTTTTACTGAGCTTTTCGCCGGATAAGAAGTAGGTTTTTAAGTGAAAAGGCAAAAGTGAGAAGTACCACGGGCAGCCTGCCCGTGATCTTTAAATAGGTTGAAAAAAGAGCCTCCTTCAAGCGTCCGCAGATCCTTGAAGCGTGGCGGGTTTCGGGCTTTAAATTCCAACGCTTCAAGGAGCTCTTCGCCGGTCCGCGAATCGCACGCTTGAAGGTTGATACTGGTGGAAATAGAAATACCATGTCTGGGTGAATGTCTAAGATGAAAATTAGAATCCGGTCCGCTGTTTTGCAGATTCGAAAAAAATAAACTACTCTTTTCGTAGGTCAAGACTTAACACAATTAACTTCAATCAAGACAAAAGGTTATGAAAAGAGTTACGCTGTTATCCATTTTTATTGCTGCAATTATGATCGCCTGCAGCTCATCGCCCGAAGTAGAAATCCCCGAAG
>SKWF01000182.1 GCA_007129085.1 Balneolaceae bacterium
GACTGTATCCATTGTAGGACGCCCGAATGTTGGGAAGTCAACTCTTTTTAATCGTCTTATTGGAAGGCGTAAAGCCATTGTACACGATGAATATGGCGTTACACGCGACCGTCATTACGGCGAAAGTTATTGGAATGGCAGAGATTTTACCGTTATCGATACGGGAGGCTATCTGCCCGATGAAGAAAATGTAATTATAGAAGGAATTAGAGAGCAGGTACATATTGCGATAGAGGAGTCGGATGTAATTTTGTTTGTGGTAGATGCTGAAAACGGCGTCAATACCTTGGACAAATCTATAGCAAACATGCTGCGACGAATAGATAAACCGGTGCTTCTTGTTGTGAACAAAAGCGATAACGAGCGTCGTAAAATGGAAGCTGTTGAATTTTATGAGCTAGGATTTGATGAGCTTTACCCGTTATCAGCTATAAGCGGTACAGGAACCGGAGATCTACTTGACAAAGTAGTAGAGCTATTTCCGACAATGCCTGAAGATGTAGACACAAATAAACCTCCCAAAATTGCTTTTGTAGGCCGCCCAAATGTGGGGAAAAGTTCGTTGATGAACGCCCTGCTTAAAAATGAGCGCTGTATTGTAACCGATATTCCCGGTACAACACGTGATGCGATTAATAGCCATCTTGAATATAAGGACAAAGAGTACATTCTCGTTGATACTGCCGGGTTACGCAAACGGGCCAAGGTGAAAGAGAATATTGAGTTTTTCAGTACCGTGCGTACAGATAGGTCCGTGAAAGAAGCAGATGTGGTAGTTTTAATACTCGACGCAATGCAGGGCTTTGATGCTCAGGATAAACGCATTTTACGTGAAGCTGAAAAGTTTAATAAAGGGATAGTTATTGCACTTAATAAATGGGACCTGGTACCTGAAAAGGAGACCAATCTTCACAAAGAGTTTGAAACCTATATTTACGACCGTATCAAAACGGCTACTTATATTCCCATCATTTCCATTTCGGCACTGACCGGTCAGCGAATTGAACGAGTATTGGACGTAGCTGAAACCGTGATTCAGGAGCGGTCTAAATTAATTTCTACACCAAATTTGAACGATTTTATTGGTAATATTTTGAAAGAGCGTCCCTTGCCAATAAAACGCGGTAATCAGCTCAAAATAAAATATGCTGTTCAGGTAAAAAGTAAGCCGCCGGTATTCAAGTTCTTTATGAATAACCCCCAAGAGTTACCTCCTAATTATCGAAAATTTATAGAAAAACGAATCCGTGAGGAGTTTGGTTTCAAAGGGGTGCCCATTACGATGGTATTTCGACAAAAATAGTGTCGATTTATTCAATAAACTTTGAACAGAAGATAGTAAAAGGTTATTTTCATATTCTTAAATAAAAAATATTTCAAAATCAGCTACAGGAAGTAAATGAGCCTCGATAAACCAGCTGCCAACGCATTAAGCGAAGACTTTAAACGTGAGCGAAAACTCTCATTTTTAGAAAATTTATACTTACCCGAAATATTCAAAGGGTTATGGTATTCATTTAAGCAAATGTTTGCTCCTACGTTTACCATGAAATACCCCGAAGAGAAGTGGGATCCACCATCAATTTTTCGAGGGCGACCCGTATTGGTCGAGGATAATGGCAAAGAGCGATGCGTTGCTTGTGGCTTATGTGCAAGAGCTTGCCCGCCACTGGCTATTAGTATGCAGGCCAATGAAGATGAGGAAGATCCAAAAGAGCGATATCCCGACTTTTTTGAAATAAATATGCTCCGTTGTATCTATTGCGGTTATTGCGAAGAGGTCTGCCCTGAAGAGGCTATTGTAATGAGTCAGGATTATGATATCGTATTTGAATCCAGAGAAGAAGCCGTTTACGATAAAGAACGCCTACTCGTTCCTAAAGAAGATTTAAAAGATCGCCTTGATTTCTTGCGAGAATATAAAAATCGTCAATTCGGACAATTCTGGGATTTCCAGGAAGAGAATAATATCCATTCCGTCCGCGACAGAGATACTGATTGGAATACAGGTTTATCATTGGTTGATATGCTTGAACAGCAGAAGAAGAATGATGCAACCAAAGCATCTTCACACTGGTCTGTTTAATTTCAACCTCTAAATAATGGCTGATTTCAACGTTTCGCAGGAAGATTACGAAAAGCTTATTGAAGACGCTCAATATCTTCAAGACGAAGCTGAAGCTCTCAAATATATTATAGAGGCCGTTCCATACACGGAAGTGCCATCAGGAGGGATGTCCATAATTCAGCAGCTAATGTTGATAGATTATGCTCAAACTGACTACTACAGACCGTTGATTGAAAAATCATTTTCAAGCGCTCGTACAGTAGATTTGAGCAAACAGGCTGATTTCCGTGATACATTTCAGGTACCGGGTGACGATGAAGAGATCTCTAAAGATGTTCAAAAAGTATTGAATAGAATTGTTAAACATCGGGCAGCTCTATTAAATGTTTTCAAAAAAATACCGCTTATTGATTGGGAGAGAGAGCTTAAAACAAATTCAGGTGCTCATATTACACTTTATGAATTTACCAATTCGATGATTCGAGAAGAGCGTAAAATTTTAAAAGAAATTGCTGATTTGGTACTGATTTATCAAAATAACAGACAGGCACAACGAGAGATTGATGCTAAAAGAGATCAACGAAATCAAGCAGGAGATTAATTTTGTGGAGCCAGGTATTATTAATTCTTACGCTCATTCTCTCCGCAGCGTATATATATAGACGCTTAGAAACCTCATTTCATCTTTTTATTCTATCATACGCATTGCTATGCAGTATTTTGCTATCCTACACATTTATACTGGTTGATCAGGCCTTCTTTGATTATGCTATTGAATTAACCCATTTAGCTACTACTGTTTTAGCACTAATAACACTTCTGTTGAGTATCCGGCTATTTCAACCCAAACATTTAAGATATCCCGGGGCATATAGCTATGTACCCGTTTTAATAATACCTTTCTACATATTTTTTATTGATGGAGGAATTTTATCAGATATCATTCTAATAAGCCTGCAAGTGACTGCAATTCTTGTGTTTACGCTTATATTATTTCGATATCAATCCACGATAGAATATGGGTGGATACTTTTGATTAGCACATTTTGCTTTCTAACGGCAGCGGTACTTCATTGGGCAGTTGAAGAAGATCAAATTATCAATATTTCCATAAATCTACTGCTATGCATCGGCATTTTAACGACGTCGATGAAATACCCGCAATTAATTAATCAAAATGAGCGATAAGAGTATGAAATTGAAAAAAGGAGAGAAGGCCCCCGACTTTGTACTTAAAGACACAAATTTGGAAGATGTCACCTTAGACGAGCTAATTTCAGATGGGAATCTGCTGCTACTATTTTTTCCATTAGCGTTTTCAGGTGTTTGCACAGATGAAATGTGCACAACCAGGGATAACCTAAAGCTCTATAATGCATTTAAAACAAATGTTGTAGGTGTAAGTGTTGATAGTATGTTTGCACTAAAAGCTTTTAAAAAGTCAAACAACTTAAATTTTACACTAATTAGTGATTTTAATAAAGAGCTCTCCAGATCTTTCGGAGTTTTAAATGAATCATTTTTCGGAATGAAGGGAGTATCGAAAAGAGCTGCGTTTTTAATAGACACGGATAAGAAAATTATTTATTCAGAGGTGTTAGAGGATTCCGATCAACAACCAGATTTCAAAAAAATACAGCAGTTACTTAGAAGATAGAGTAGGGCAGCAATTCATATGATAAACCGGGGTTTAGTATAAATTATCTTAACTTTACATAATATATATTATGCGTATTAAATATGTGTTGTATATTGATTGGCATTAGTTTTTATTGTTGATATGAAAAACGAATCCTCAATTACGACTATTTATATTGTAGAAGATGATCCGGTTCTATCGCTAATTCTTAATCGTATGGTTCAAAAAATGAATTACTCTGTTATCGGAAACTCAGAGAGCGGAAAAGAATCAATTAGCAAAATTACGGAGCTTAAGCCGGGAATAGTTTTGATGGATATATCACTGAAGGATGATATTGACGGTACTATGGTCGCAAGTGAAATTGTAAAGGCCTACAACCCCACCATTATATATATTACAGGCAATTCAGACGCCAAGAACAAAAGAAAGGCTGAAAAATCAGGATATCACGACTATTTAATTAAACCTATCTCTTTCGATCAACTTAAAGAATCTATCGAAACTTCATTAGACAAATGATTCAACCTGAAGGTCAAATTTCTTCTCTTCGTTACAATCTATCCGAATTTTATCCAGGATTGCCTCTAACTGCAGTGGCGCTTTAAGTTTTACAATACCAGATTCCTTGTCCGTTGATAAACTCGATGTTAAACGCGCCTTATCAATCACGAGTATTAAAAGGTTTTTGCGCCCTTCAAACTGTTCATTTAAGTACTGGTTAATATTTTTCGGTGCCACAAGGGTAATTCCCGTCTCCGAGTCGAAACCTTCAGGCTTATATTGGCCTCCTTTATTTAGCTTCGGCCACTTTCTCCTCGATACAACGTGAAATAAAAGATCAGAGCTCATATTGGATATCTAAAAATATAAATTGAAATTAATTTGTCGCGATATGGAGTATTGCATCCCCTTTGTGAACTACCGGGCTGTTATTTAAGCCGATAACTTGACCCGAATCCGGGGCTTTTAAATTAAACCGCTCATTGCCAAATGGATCCGTTATGCGTCCTACGATTTGTCGTTTCTTAACTTTATCTCCGAGTTGAATCGACGTATTAAATATACCCGCATATTTTGCGCGTAACCACTTTGATTTGTTGTACTCATCAATTGTACCGGCTTCAGGAGCAGTGTCTCTCATGCCTAAATGCTTTAACAATCTTTTTGTTCCCGCAATGGCAGTCTCAATCCCGGCTTCATCCATACGTAAAGATTCACCAGTTTCGTACACTAAAATATGTTTTCCTTTGTTATGTGCAGCTTTACGAAATGAACTTGCAACTAAATTCGAGTTTAAAATAACCGGCGGTGCAAATGCCCTGGCAAGTTCCATATTTTTAGGTATATCAAAAACACACCGTATTTGCGGATAATTTGCTCTGCTGGCTCCACCCGTATGAAAATCGACCCCATAATCTACTTTAGGGATGATTTCATTCATAATATTATAAGCCACTAATTTGGCGAGTGATCCATGTTTATTCCCTGGAAAACTACGATTAATATCTTTCCCATCCGGAACACCACGTACATTTTGAATAAAACCGTAAACGTTCATCAAAGGAACAGCAATAATAGTTCCAGACGTCAATTTTAGGTGGTCATTCGAAATTAACCGCCGTACAATTTCAATACCATTTATCTCATCGCCATGCAGGCCGCCACTGAGTAAAACTACAGGGCCATCATTTTTGGCTCTAATGATCCGTACAGGAAGATCTATATTGGTATATGTCGGTAAACGAGCAATATTCAGGTGTATCTGACGATCTTCACCAAGTGCTACATCTTCACCGTGTATAGAAAATATTTCAGGCATTATTTTAATTTTTGGTGCGTCGGCCTCTTTTCTTGTTCTTATTTTTTTCGGCCAGCTGTTCTACAAAATCGATAATACCGCCCGCAACATCTTTATTAGTGGTTTTCTCTATACCCTCAAGACCTGGAGATGAATTCACTTCTAAAACGAGAGGTCCACGCTCTGATTGAAGTAGATCAACCCCTGCAATAGATAGCCCCATCGCCTTGGCAGCAGTTAAAGCAACTTCACGTTCTCGACGTGACAATTTAATCAGTTCACCGGAGCCACCCTGGTGTAAATTCGATCTAAACTCTCCCTCCTTGCCTTGGCGCTTCATAGCGCCTACAACTTTATTGCCTATTACAAATGCTCGAATATCCGCTCCTTTAGCTTCTTCTATAAACTCTTGGACGATAACACGGGCCTTCATGCTGTGAAATGCCTCTATAATAGATTCTGCAGCTTTTTTCGTTGGAGCAAGTACTACACCGTATCCCTGTGTTCCCTCTAAAAGCTTAACGATTAAAGGAGCTCCACCAACACTATCAATAATTTTTTTCACCTCTTTAGAGTAGTTTGTAAACACCGTTTTAGGCAGTCCAACATCAGATTTAGCAAGTATTTGGAGGCTCCGTAATTTATCTCTCGATCGTACTAGTGCTTGTGATTCCACTGCAGTCGCTACGCCCATCATTTCAAACTGTCGCACAACCGATGCACCATAAAATGTAACGGATGCACCTATCCGGGGAATTACAGCATCAACATTCTCAATCTTTTCTGCCTTGTAATATATCGTTGGATTATCCTGTTCAATTACAATATCACATTTCAGGTGATCCAGCACCGTGACATTATGCCCTTTTAATTCAGCTGATTCTACCAATCTTCTGGTGGAGTAAAGTGAACGATTTCTGGATAATACTACAATGTTTAACGGCTTGTGTGTCATTAAATTAATTAGTTTCAGTTATATATTTTCTTGATATATCTACAACAAACTTCTTTAAAAATTTGCGCCCCAATAATACAGGATATTTCATCGCCGATCGATCTGTTAAAGAGAGCTCAATTGTACGCTGTTTTTTAAAAAATTGAACCTTCTGTTTGATGACAAACCTTTTTTCAGTTTCACCATTCGAACTTTTTACCTTTCTGATGTCATGAATCAAACATCGGAATAATTTGTCCTCGTATTCGGGGTGATCTGAATCAAGAACATTAAATTCAACCAGCTCTTGGCCATTTTCTGTAATCTGACGAATATTCTGGCAGTGTAAACTGGATGTATAAGCCCCGGTATCAACCTTGGCATCGAGGTTAAAAATGGACAGCTCGGGAAAATCAATTTTCTCAATTCGCCCAATCGTCTTTTTATCTGATTTTGTCATACAAACCTGTAATTTTGGATGGCTTAAAATACCAGCTTTTAAACTCGGTTGCATTGCCTATTTTCAGCACTATAAAATTTATTTAAAGCTTTAACTATTAAGGGTAAATATTTTATGAATAATTCCGAACCGGCGAGACCTGTGGCTGTCGTAGATGAAAGACGGTGCAAAAATAATATCCGTCGAATAGCCACAAAAGCAAAAGAAAACAACTGTACATTTCGCCCTCATTTTAAAACCCATCAATCCAATGTTATTGGAGACTGGTTTCGTGAGGAAGGCGTTACGGGAATTACGGTTTCAACCCCTGACATGGCTGAATATTTTATCAACAATAGCTGGGATGATGTTACCCTTGCCTTCCCCTTCTTCCCTGCTCAATTGAACCGTATAAAAGAATTACAAGCAAAGAGCTACATACGGTTATTTGTATATGATACAAAGATGGTTCGATATTTAGATAAACATTTATCAGCTCCGGTTGGAATTATGATAGAAGCAGATGCCGGATATAATCGGAGTGGAGTTGCTGATATTGAAATAATACATCAAATCGTTTCCGAGATAGAGAAAAGTACTGTTTTGGAGTTTAAGGGCTTCTATTCTCACGATGGCGACACCTATAAAGTTCAAGGAGAAATGGAGGTGCGTGAAATAGCCGAGCGGAACCTGAAATTTTTCAGAAAACTGAGTGAGTTTTATCCTGATGCCAACTACTGTCTTGGTGATACACCATCAGGCAGTTTAATGGATAGTTTTCCCGGGGCTAATGAAATATCACCCGGCAATTTAGTTTTTTACGACTGGATGCAGACTCAAATTGGCAGTTGTTCTCTGGATGATGTGAGCCTTTTGGTAAAAGCACCTATTGGCCAAATTAAAGACGAGTCTAATATGCTCATAATGCATTGTGGGGCCGTGCACCTATCAAAAGATCATATTACGGTTGATGGAAACGTGCACTATGGCAAGCCTGTATATTATGATGATGGCGTCATCAAACCGGTAGAAGGTGCGTTTGTGGAGTCTCTTTCCCAGGAGCACGGAATTGTGCGCATGTCTGATCATTTAAGAAAAGTCATTAACGGGAAAAATCACCTCTTGATCTGTCCTGTACATTCCTGCCTGACCGCTAATTTGTTTGAGCATTACGAGAATCGAAACGGAGAAAAAATTTCTAAACGAGTTTTATCATGAAAAATGAGTTAACCATAAAAGAGAAATATTCACAGTATTGGCCGGCAGTTGCGGTGGTAAGCGGTGTGATGGCTATCATACTATTTGGAGCGTATATATACGCATCTGACGTTCTTTTCGAAGGGTATTTACGGCTTGGAGCATTCGCCTGTTTTGCCCTCAGTTTTCTTAGCTTTTTTAAAATCTACGACGGACAGATTGTTATTGATATCCATGTTGATAAAGAGCTGGACGTGTTAACGTTCACCTATTCTATTCGTGATAGAATCATCTACGAGGAGGAAATAGGCATCAATAACATTACCGGACTTAAAATTACAGAAATGCCTAACCGCTCTCTATACAACGATTTTTTCACGAATGATCGGACGCTGCGATATCAGCGATCTGATGGAAATAATTGGCTCTATCTTAACGAGATTTATGGGCGAATTGTACCGCTAACCAAAGAGAATGCGGCAACAATGAAAAAGTTTATCGACCGATTTACGGAGTAGTCAGGAAGTAGTCGTAAATTCTTCTTCCTCTGTAATTGTATTTTTCCAAAATACATACCCCCCCAAAACTATTCCTTTCACAATATAGAAGCTAAAGGCAATCATAAGCCCGATATCCTGAAATATTGCAATGATGAGAATGTAAGCAGCGAAAAGCAGGAGTCGGTTTTTATATCTGATCACAGACTCTCTATCAAACCGGGGAATTTTGTCGAATGGTATGGTACTAACCATTAAAAATGACAGAATTACAATTGTCGGTATGATGAACGATAAAATGCCATGTTCGAAGCCAGCAAACCAATCAAGCCGGTTTGTAAAGGTAAGGAAAAACCCTGCAAGCATAGCCGCCTGAACAGGTATAGGAAGCCCCTTATAAAAATTATAGTCTCCATATTTTGAGTCCACGTTAAACCGGGCAAGCCTGATGGCTCCACAAACCGGAGGAAGTGCACTCAAAATTATACCTATGATAGCTAATTCGTGAAGAACAAAACTGTAGATTAGGAATCCAGGGGCAACGCCAAATGAGACCACATCCGAAATTGAGTCCAATTCGATGCCAAATTCACTTGTAGCATTTGCAAGGCGTGCCATAAATCCATCAAGTGCGTCAAAAAGCCCCGCAATAATGATTAGCCAAGCTCCAAATATTAAACTACCCTCTGCTACCATTATGATAGATAGAAAGCCGCAGAAGAGATTCATGAGCGTAAAAAAGCTCGGAATTACAATTCTTGGAATAGGTTTCCGTTTTTTACGCTTTTCGCGCTTTCGGCGAAATCTGAATTTTTGGACTGGATATTTCATGCCTGGTTTATTTCACCAATGATTGATTCTCCTGCTACCGTTCTCTCCCCTTTTTTAACCGTTATATTTACATTTTCGGGGAGTAGCAGATCCATTCTTGATCCAAATTTCATAATTCCGAACTTCTCTCCTGCTTTTAGTTCGTCCCCCTCTTCGATGTGATAAACAATTCTACGGGCCAAAAAGCCGGTAATTTGCTTAAACATCATCTTCATCCCTGAGGGGTGTTTTACACCAAAATGGGCACGTTCATTCTCTTCTGATGCGTGATCTTCCCACGCCATCAAATATTTACCCGGATAGTATTTTAAATACTCAAGGGTTCCGTGCAACGGGTTTCGGTTTACATGAACATCCAGCGGAGAGAGAAAAATACTTACCTGTGTAGCTTTACCCTGCATATACTCGGGTTCATTAACCTCTTGTATTAATACTACTTTACCATCTGCAGGAGATATAATTAAGTTATCAGCTTCAGGAGTCTCCCTTTTGGGATCTCGAAAGAAGTAAAGAATTAAGGCGCACAGCAAAAATAAAGCTGTATAAATTGTGTACGCAAATATATCCGGCAGGAAAGATGCCCCCCAAGCGGAAAGAGTTGAAAATAAAAGTACGCCAAAAATTGTAGGGTAACCTTCTTTTGCAAGCATTAACTATCCACCAAAAGTTCTTAATAAGTCATTAAATGTTACGAGTATTATGAGCCCTACTAAAAAGATAAACCCTAACTGCTGAAGTCCCATTCGCACTTTTTGGGAGGGTTCTCTTCGTGTAATTCCTTCGTAAACAAGGAACATAAAGTGCCCTCCATCGAGTGCCGGAATCGGCAACATATTCATTATCGCAAGCGTGATACTCAAGAAAGCGGTAATATTCCAAAACCCAAGCCAGCCTCCTGCATCAGTGGCTTCCCTGGTAACGTTTGCAATAGCAACGGGACCACCAAGGTTCTGCCGGACTGATATATCGCCGGATACCAGTTTACCAAGCCCTTGAATAATTCCAAAAAATGTATCTTCTGTATCGGCATATCCCTTACTGATAGATTCAGCAAATCCATATTCCAGGGTTTGTAAATCAAAAACATCTTGCGCAGTAGGTCCGCCAACCCCAATCATGTTGGTTTCGGGATCTGGGTTTACTGAAAGAGATAACTCTTCCCCATTTCGCTGGACAACCAGATCGAGCGGTCCATCCGCCTGTTGAATTTTATGTACCAATTGCACCCAGAAGCTTACCTCTTCACCATCAACCCGAACTACTTTATCACCGGCTTCTAATCCGGCTTGCTCGGCAGCACCTCCTTCAACTATCGTATAAATTTTACTTGGAATGGTACTGGATGGATCCAAAAACTCTTCATTTTGAAGACGGTCTAAAAAATCTACTGGAGTGGCAATGTTAACAGTTTCACCATTTCGCTCAACCATAAAGGTTAAATTGCGCCCGGTTAAGGACGATGGAGAAAAAAGCTGATTAAAATATTCAACACGTTCACCATTTACGCCAACAAGCCTGTCACCGGTTTGAAAACCAAGTTCTGCTGCCAGAGATTCTTCTGCAACATATACACCATCTACAGATTCTACGGGAATCACATTTTCACCGTAACTAAAGGCTATACCTGCATAAATAATAACGGCAAGAATGGCATTAAATATCACCCCTGCGGTAATGACAATCATTCGTTGCCAAACCGGTTTACTACGAAATTCATCCGGTTGAGGCTCTTTATCCACAAATTCATCATCCATGGATTCGTCTATCATCCCGGCTATTTTCACATAGCCACCTAAAGGGGTTGCGCCAATTACATATTCCGTTTCTCCTTTTTTGAAGCCAAATATGTTAGGCGGAAACCCAATTGAAAAACGATCTACCCTCATATTGAAGAACTTAGCTGCTAAAAAGTGGCCAAGCTCATGAACGGTAACAAGTATAAAAATAGCGGCAATAAAAACTGCCAGTGTAGTGGTAAGACTAAAAATCCATTCCATTCTTTATCGTAAAAGTCTGTTCGCAAATTTCCGCGTTTCCCGATCTACTTCATATAGTAAATCAGGAGTTAACTCACTGTTCGATTCAATATTTTGCAGTGAGAGCTCTATAATTTCAGGAATTTGAATATAACCAATTTCTCTGTTTAAAAACCTTTCTACGGCCACCTCATTGGAAGCATTAAGTACTGCAGGTTTTACTCCACCTTTTTTAACGCATTCAATTGCAAGATTAATACATGGAAAACGTTGATAGTCAACTGGTTCCATAGATATATTGATAGGTTTTTTATAGTCTAGTGTTTCGTTAGAATAATTTATTCTATCAGGGTATGTAAGCGCATATAAAATGGGAACTTTCATATCCGGAGGGCCAAGCTGTGCTTTTGATGATCCATCAACAAATTCAACTATTGAGTGAATAATGCTTTGGGGGTGAACAACTGGCTCTATTTTTTCAACATCCAACCCAAATAACCAATGGGCCTCTATAATTTCGAGACCTTTGTTCATCATCGTAGATGAATCAATGGTAATTTTGGCGCCCATATCCCAGTTCGGATGATTCAGCGCATCCTCAACCGTAATAGACTGCATCTTTTCGTAACTCCAATCTCTAAATGGTCCGCCACTTGCCGTTATAATAATTTTTTGTATCGATTCAGCCGGCTCCCCCACCAAGCATTGTAACATTGCCGAATGTTCCGAGTCAACCGGTATCATCTTTGTTTTAAACGAAGAGAGGTTCGATAAAATTTCACCACCAACTACAAGTGACTCTTTATTGGCAAGTGCAACGGTTTTATTTTCTTTAAGCGCTTCATATGTCGACTGGAAGCCGGCAAAACCAACCAGGCTATTCAAAATTATATCAGCATCATCATATGTAGCCAGGTCAATTAATTTATCAGGTCCATATTCCAATGATGATGGTTTTACGGAGATTGACTGCTCAAACTCTTTTCTGTTTGATTCATCCGAAAGCACAACAAAATCAGGGTTAAACTGATCGACCTGCTTTGCAAGCAGCTCCCAATTTTTATGGGCTGATAACCCTACAATGTTAAATTGATCAGGGCTATTTTTAACCAGCTCCAAAGCCTGGGTACCAATAGATCCGGTAGATCCTAAAACAACAAGATTTTTTCTTCTCAATGATGGCTCATCTATATTCATAATTGTGCTAAAAATAGAAAATTTCAGTGAAAGAATGGCTTTGTAATATCTAACGCTTCTTTGTACATAATGGCATGGGCTTCAGCCGTTTGCTCTACAGTTGGAGCGTATCCGCCTGAAAGTAAAAGTGTAATAGGAACCTCTTTTTGGGTAACCGTTTCAATCACCATTCGATCTCGATCGCGCAATCCTTTTGCAGTTAGTGACAACCGCCCAAAATGATCTGATTCCAAAGGGTCAATACCTGCAAGGTAAAACACGAGATCGGGCTGAAAGCGTTCAAAAATAGTGTCTAAAGAATCAGACAGTGTATTTAAATACGTTATGTCATCACTTTTATCCGGAAGTCCTGCATCCAGATCTGAAGGTGGTTTTTTAAACGGATAATTCTTTTCGCCATGAATTGAAAACGTAAAGACATCGGATTCATCCCTAAATATTTCTGCTGTACCATTACCTTGATGAACGTCGCAATCTATAACCATCACCCTATTTACCCACATCGCCTGCCGTAACACTTTTATGGCTACTGCTACATCATTATATACACAAAAACCTTCGCCATAATCAGGCATAGCATGGTGAGTACCACCGGCTAAATTCCCTGCTATGCCATCTTGCAAAGCCATCAGGCCGGCATTAATAGTTCCCTGTACAGCCAGCCGAGACCGTACAGCCAAGCCTCTACTCCAGGGTAAACCCATGCGCCTCTCCTCTTTTCGGCTCAACTCGCCATCCCAAACAGCATGTGCGTATCGGGGCGAATGTACCGTACAAAGATTTGCAAAATCCACCAGACTCGGTTCAACTATTTGAGACGGTGAAATAATCCCTTTATCAATTAAATAGCGATGTAAAGCTTTGAACTTCCCCATAGGGAAAATGTGACCGTCAGGAAGTGGAGCTAAATAACCAGGTGAATAGCTAATTCGCAAAGCAGTTAAATCTGTTATTGGTTTATTCTGATGTAGCCTAACATTCTGCCCGACCGTTCACGTTCTCTTCTGAAGGAATAATATCTACCATCTGATAACGTGCATCCTTCATCAACCTCAATCTGGTTATTAGCTAATCCAAAGTCATGTAATTGATGGGCTAAAAGTCCCTTTAAATCGATGTGTGGCTTGTTGTAGTTTTGATAATCAACAACTTTTTCAGGAAATTTTTCTGCAACTTCTATTCCAACTTCAAAAACTTGTTGACTCAAGCAAGGCGAAATATACGCGCGAATATTGGATGGTTCTGCCCCAAGATCATCCATTTTAAAAAGCGTTTTAGGGAGGATATCCGCAACTGCCCCACGCCAACCGGCATGTACTGCAGCTATTATACTGTTTGTTTCATCAGCTAAAAGTATAGCGGCACAATCGGCAACTTTAATTCCCAGCGTCAAGCCCGGTGATGATGTTATAAGAGCGTCAACACCGTTATGCATTCCAGGTTCGTCAACTACTTTGATATTACTTCCATGAACCTGTTCAGCCATTGCCAAGGGACTTTCTGACCAGTCCATTTCCTCTAAAAAGCATTCAATATTTTCGTTTAACTCTTTTGGAGACACACCGGTATTGTCACCAAAATTCAGGCCGGGTATTTCCCCCTTCTGGTTCACCACCTTACGGTTTGCGAGTGTAAACCCCGCATCAACAGTTGTGCACGTAGTTGCTAATTTCGGTTTTATTTGATCCATTACGATTGTAGTTCTTCTCTCAATAAGCTTCTAATTTCATCTACCGGAAAATCTTTGTTAGTCCAGGTTTGGAATGATTTCCTCCCCTGCTGGATAAACATTTCCAGCCCGCTGATAACTTCCGCTCCGGCACTTTTAGCTTGTTTTAAAAATTTTGTCTCCAATGGATTGTAAATTAAATCATAGCATATCTTATTGTCTAACAAGTTTATATCAGACTCATCTATAACTGATTTATTTCTAAATTTCCCCATTCCCAGAGGAGTGGTATTTACAATTAGAGTTGCATCATCGGTAAAAGCTTGCCACTGGTCATATCCCACAGTTTTTGTAAATGTGCCATTTACGTCGTCAATTTCACCGGATGGATTACGAGAAACATAAATAATCTCAGCAACGCCTAATTCTTCTAATGCAATATGAACTGCTTTAGAAGCACCACCGGTACCAAAAACAATTGCTCGCATATCTTCAATCTCGGAGCTGTATGGAAGCAGTGGATTTGTAAATCCAAATATGTCGGTATTGCTACCAACTAAAATATTAGCGTGCGTTTTACTAATTGTATTTATGGCCCCTGCCCGTGCAGCATTTTCATCCAGTTCATCAACAATTTCAAATAACTGCTGTTTATAGGGTATGGTAATATTACACCCTAAAAATTGATCTCTGTTCACCCAGCTGATAAAACTTGTTAGTTCATCAGGCCTTAAATTAACAGCATGATATTTTGCATCAATATTATGATACGTGAGTGCTTTATTATGCATTAACGGGGATAGGGAGTGATCAATAGGATGACCAATCACCAAATAATGTGGTTGATTGGACTTTGCAGATTCTGAAAATTCCGTAAATGTTTGCGCCATCTATATCTTAAATTAACTTTTAAAAATAACAGGCAAAAAAAAATGCGCATGGGTTAAATGCGCATTTTCAGAAAGAATATGTATGATTGGATTAAGCAGTTACTTCACTGCTCTCCTCTTCAGATTTTTCTTCTGGCTGTTTGTCCTTAAATGTGTCATTTTCAGCCATCTCTTTGAACTTCTGGAGGTCACCCTTCAGCTGTTCAGGTAGTTTTTCAATAAATTCAGCAAGATCCTCTTCAGGCTCACCAAAAAATGTTCTGTAGTCCAGAGAAAAATCTACTCGAGTTCGCTCTCCATTATCAAGCGGAGTGAAACGGATCGTTCCGGTTTGATTTAAATTTCCATTAATTGTAATCCAGGCAAAACGGGTGTTGCGAAGATTATCAATAATGTTTGTTGTCCATTGAAACTCCTCATCACCAATTTCAGTTGTATAATCGAATGTTTGAGAGTTAACTTTCTCTATATTGTCAATTCGATCTAAAAACTTGGTGAAGTGAACGGGATTGCAGAGTAATTCGTAAACTTTAGCAAGAGGTAGGTCTACTTCGATTCTTTCGTGCGCCATAGTATGATTTAGCTTCGGAAATGAAAGTTTTTAATTCTTGTTAGGAAATGGTCTAGAGAATCAGATAGAACTGATCCACAATGCTCTAAAATTAAACATATTTTGATTAAGCATCAATTATTTCATTGATAAATATTACAATTATTTTATATTGCAAAGTTTAAGACAGTTACTAATAGCCACTTTTCTTCTCGTTACTGCTATCCACCTCTCTCCTGCGCATGGTTTTGCCCAGTCCAACATATCTGGGCTATTGCAAAATTACAGCGCAATACAAACCACTCCTGACCATGAGTTTATTACCGTTCGGAACCGGCTAAGATTAGAACTATCTCGCACTATCAGAGCAGGGAATATTTATGCCGAGGCAGATTTTATTAACCGATATCAGCATTCCGGAGAGTCTGAGCTGTTAATTCGTGAAGCATATGCCGAATGGTTTACATCAAATTATGACATTAGACTTGGAGCACAGAGAATAATATGGGGTAATTCAGATACAGATTTTGTAAACGATATTCTCACACCGGTTGATTTGAGAGAGTTTTTAACCCAAGATCCGGGAGATTTGAGAGTGGGATTAAATGCACTGAATATTACAAGATACATAGGAGCCCACTCTTTACAATTCGTGGCAGCTCCTGTTCGTCAACCAAACCTTCTCCCCGAACCGGAGTCTCGCTGGTTCCCGGTGCAAACAACTGAAATACCGCTCGACATAAGTTTCAGGGAATCAAATGATGGCTACAATATTACTGATGTTCAATTGGCGCTTCAAATTAGATGGCGACCGGGTGGCTCTTTTGATGCAGATCTTATGGTATATAACTGGGCACACCCAATGCCGGCGTATGCTATTAACTTTCAAGACCCCGAATTTGGCACCTTTTTCCCAACTATAAATTTGATAGAGACATATAAAACTACCCCAATGGTCGGCTACAGTCAAAGTTGGCAAGCTTCCGATTCATGGATCATTAAATCAGAGGGATTATTCACAACCGAACGTCTATTTACTTTCCTGCCGGTATCTGTCGATCGGCTAGAAGATGCCCTCGATAATCCTGCAATAGCATTTGAGGTAGCACAGGAATTTGAAATACGCGATGATGGATATCTGCTAACGAAACCGTGGTACAAACAGATGATCGGCCTGCAGACAGATTGGCTGGGAACGACAATCAGCCTCCAGGCATTTTTGGAAATCATAATGAACTATGAAGACCGAATACTTCCGCAAGAGTATTTTCCATATGCTTCTATTCTGTTGCAGCGATCCTTCATGAGAGATCGATTACAAACCGTAGCTGTTGGTCGGTATAATATTTTTGGGAAAGATTACTGGACGCAACTTCAAGCCATCTACGAGATTGATGATGGATTTGAAATCGCATTGGGTACCAATTTATTTGGCGGTGAATCGATCTCACCTTTTTATGGGCACTTTACCTTTAACCAGTTTAAAGAGAACAGTTTTCTGTTTAGCCAAATATCATTTTACTTCTAAAAAATAGGAATGAAACTCTGTTACGTGAGGTTCAGAGAGTCAATTAATTAAAATCATCTGCATACCTATTCTGTGAAACGCTTTGGGGAAATATTATTAGCTGCACCCGGTTCTGTAATTTTCGGGATGATCGTCCTCATATTTCTGGCGATTTATCCTGCATCACAAATACAGACAGACTTTAATCTCGAGGGATTTTACCCTGATGATGATATTGTAATTGAAAATTACGAATTGTTGGAAGATGAATTTGGCAGAGATGATAACAGTATCCTTATTGGTTTCCGCAATGATCAGATTTTCTCCGCTGAAACGATGTCCGACATTCGACAGTTAACTCACGATTTCGGTGAGATTTCATACATCGATAATGTTCAGAGTATCTGGAATGCCCGTCAAATTAAAAATGTAAACAATCAGCTTACGTTCGCCCCCTACTTTTCTGATGATGTAGAGCTCTCTGATTTAGATTTACAATCTATAAAGTCAGACCTTCTATCTGATCCATTTTTACAGGGATTTTTAATTAGTGAAAACGCCGAAGTAGTCTCATTTATTCTAACTATTAACGAAGATGATAACACCTACCCAAATAGAAACCTTATCATTGAAGAATTGAATGAGGTATTGTCGCCGTATCGAGCGTCCTATGATTTTCATACGTCGGGGATCCCCTATTTTAGAAATCAATACGTAAATCTGTTAAATAGCGAGATCATCGTATACATCGCTATCTCTTCTCTGCTGATAATTTTTCTGCTCTGGTATCTCTACCGAAGTTTGTGGGGTGTTCTTTTCCCGATGATAATTGTGTGGACCACTTTGCTATTTACTATAGCGTTCATTCATCTGAGTGGTGGATACCTGGAAATTATGAGCAGTACGATCGCCCCCATATTATTGTGTGTAGGTGTGGCTGATGCTATACACATGATTTCTAAATTTGATGACGCCCGGGAATCAGGTCTCGATAAAAGGAATTCTATTATCACGATGCTCAAAACGCTGGGAAGTGCCACATTCCTAACAAGTATAACCACGGCAATCGGTTTTGCGTCACTATTAAGCAGCAGTGTTGTTCCCATGCAAAAATTTGGGGCATATACTGCATTTGGTGTACTTCTGGCATATGTCGTTACAATCTTTTTTCTGCCTGTTGCCCTAACGAAGTCAAAAAAGACGCGGGTATTTAACGAGAAATCGAGTTCATTCTATAGGATTCTCAAACCATTACTTCATCGTCTTAGTGCTTTTAATCGGCTACACTATAGAAAAATTCTCATATTTGGTGCTCTTTTCACCTTAATATTTACCTTGGGGATCAAAAACATCGACGTAAATGGAAAAGTTTTTGATGATGTGGGAGACGATACAGAATTAATGCAAGACAGTAGATTTTTTGCGGAAAATCTATCTCCTCAATTTCCAATGGAGTTTATCATTGATACGAATACTCCAGAAGGTGCACAATCACATGATCTGCTAGAAAGAGTCCAAGATCTTGAATCGTATCTGCTTCAGTTTCCGGAAATTGGTCGGGTTGTTGGATTACAAACATTGCTTAAGGAGGTACACAAGGTTTTTGGAGGTGAAGAGGGCCAGCTTCCTGAAAGTGATCAATCTATCGCGCAATATATACTTCTACTCGAAATTAACGACTCTGATGAACTCTACAGATTCGTCGACTTTGATTATCAAAAAGTTAGAGTAACTGCCTTAACTGAAGATGTTGGGTCAAAAAGGATCAATGAAATACGCGGGGAGGTATCAACATATATTAGCGAAAATTTTGTGGAAGAAGATATTACCGTCACCGGCACAACCATTCTCAGCGCAGACTTAACAGATAAGATTGTCTATTCCCTTGCATGGAGTATTCTAATTGCCATTGTCGCAATCTCCATTATTATGATGTTGCTTTTCAAGCAAGTAAAAATGGTCATCATCTCAATGATTCCCAACGTGATTCCGCTTCTTGTTGTGGCCGGTGTTATGGGATTTTTTAACATCGACATCAAACCGTCTACAGCGGTAATTTTCACAATTGCTCTTGGTATTGCTGTGGATGATAGTATCCATTACCTGGCGAGATTTCGAATTGAGTACATGAGATCGGGTGCCATCAACCCGGCCCTGACCATTACAACGGTTCGTACCGGACGCGCAATTATTATAACAAGCTTGGTGCTGATTGCCGGATTTGGAACGCTTATATCAAGCGTGTTCACATCTACAGCAATGATGGGGATTTTAGTCTGTACTACTATTTTAACAGCTGTAATTGCTGATCTTTTTATACTGCCATCTCTTTTCTACTGGCTGAAACCTAAATTACCCATCACAAATGCGGGGCGAGAATAGAAGTAATTTTCTGATGTATTTCTTCTACAGATAACGTAGCATCCAAGGTCTTAAACCGTTTTTCAGATTTGCTTAACTCATCAAATCCGCCGGCTACATCTCGAAAGAATTCAAGCCCTGATTTTTCCATGCGGTCTTTTTCAACAGATTCTGTCCGTTTTTGAGCAATCAGCGGATCTATTTTCAGATAGAACGTGATATCAGGTTGTATCCCGTGAGAAGCGATACTGTTTAGTAGTTGTATTTTATCGAGCGGCACTGATTTTCTACCGTACCCCTGGTAAGCAGTTGTTGAGTCGTAAAACCGATCCAGTATTACAATCTCCCCTTTTTTGATGAGAGGAATAACTTTTTCCGCAATTAGTTGGGAACGTGCAGCAGAAAATAAGAGCATTTCGGAAACCGGATCGAGCTCGTCTGACTCATGTAACAACAAAGATCTGATCTTTTCCGATACCTCCGTCCCCCCGGGCTCTCTGAACAGGTAGCTTTTATACCCCGTATTCTTTAAATAGTTTTGTAATAACTTAATTTGAGTAGACTTTCCACATCCATCAATTCCTTCAAAAGATAGTAGCACTGAGTAGTATTTTAGTTATTAAAATCATCCATCCAATCGATGGGCTCTTTCGGCATAATTACTGCCAGTGCAATATAAACAAGTAAAAAGCTTCCATACCCAAGGAAAAATGCTGCCACAAAAATTAAACGAAGTACAGTTGAGCTAATTCCTAAATGCTTAGCTAGCCCCCCACAGACGCCAAAAAGACGTTTGTCTGTTCGCGATCGTTTGAGTCTGCCGGAAGTTGAATCGCTAATTTTTGAGCTAAATGATTTATCTTTTTCCCACGATTTCGAGCGAGCAGAAGCCCCGGAAGCACTGTCTGCATAAAGAAATTTATCAAGGTTATCGCGTGTTTTTTGGTTTTGCATCTCTTCTTTTTCCTCCATTTTTTTCTTCTGTTTTTTGCTTCTCAACATCCCCAGGCATATAACACCTAACAGTGCCCCGGCTATATATGGGGCTATATGCATAAAGCCTGTTACAAAGGATAGTGCTTCAAATCCGAGTAGTTCGGTGCTAATAACGTGTCCTACATAACTAAATGACAAAAATATAAATGCCAGCCCTGAGATTGTTTTAATATTCCACACACTTTTTGATGATGATTTCTCATCCTCTTCAAGAAAATTATCAAGTGTGGATTGTAATTGCTGTTCAGAGATTTCCATTGAACTTACCGACCCGGATGTGTGAGATTGTTCTTTCATAGTTTGTCCTCCTTTTGAGTATCGCTACGGATTTAGCGTAAAACTGTTTCAGAGAATTATCAATCGATAATTTTTGATTCTGTAACTAACAGATCTAACGGCACATCAAAATCATCGGTCGGTAAAACTTTATCATATATCGTATCATCGTATAACAAACCAATTTTTAGCGCATTGGTTCTGCTTAAAAAACGGTCGTAATACCCTTTTCCGTATCCTAATCTATTTTTTAGGTAATCTCCGGATACCATTGGAACCAAGATGATTGATAGATTTTCAATTGAATACTCTTCATTATCGAGTGGCTCTTCAACTCCCCAGCTGTTGGGAGTCAATTCGCCAAAATGTTGAATTATATGATGCGACAGTTCCCCTCTCTTTTTTATTTTAGGAATTACCACCGTTTTGCCTTCATCAAAACACTGCTCTATAATGTCGCGAGTAACAACCTCTCTTTTTTTCTCCATAGCTATGTAGCTATGAACGGTATCCGCTTGTTTAAAAGCAGAGAGTGTAGTTACTTTTTGAGTAATTGAACGGCTTTTATTGGTAACCTGATTATCAGTCAGCTGTTTTCGAATTGATTGATATTTTTTACGGAGCCTCTTCTTCTCTTCTGACACAAATTTATTCATTACAAATAAATTAGTTTATGGTTGTCGGGGATGTCATCTTCAATCAATGCCATCAGTTCAATCCATATATCATTTCCATATTTATTCATAAAGTAAATAAAAGCAATCTCCCTCTCCTGAAGATTACCATTCGGAAACAAGTTATTTTTAATTTTTGAAATTCGATTCAGCTGTACATTTTCCTGCTGTTTAACCGATCTATACACTTTGCCCTTTAATTTATCCAGTTCGCTAAAATATACAGCTTTGGCTTTTCCGGCACTTCCGGCTAATGACGGGTCAATCTCTTTAATCTCATCTTTTTTAGCGGATGTCAAATCTTCCATCTGCTGTTTCCAAATACCAAAAAACTTTTCGATATCTACCTCTTCGGATTGATCAACGAACCGTTTTTCAAGATCCTCTATCCTATCATTGTATGTCTGTACCTCGAAGGGAAGTTTTTCCAAAATGCGATCAATTGCAGATTCAACAAGCGTAATACTGAATCGAGGAATAATGACCGGCAATTTTCGATCAAAAGTATGATACATTTCTTTCATCTGGGCATAATATGCCGTTTCACCGGGGCCGGCGACATAGCCAATAGTTGGTAACAGATGATCTTGTAAGATGGGACGTAAAAATACGTTGGGAGAAAATCGCTCGGGAGATTCTTCAATCTGTTCCTTAAGCTCATCTGTAGACCAACTTCTATCTTGAGTCTGCCAATTTTGCCCTTCAGATTGAATTTTTTGCCGAGCACCACTGTCATCTATAAAAAAAAGATTTGATGGGTGAACTTGTACCTGCCCGTGATATAGGTCATCAATCAGGTTGTGAGTAGTATTTTCCAGGGCGGAGTAAATTTGCTCACTGTTTGTTACCGCACTTGATAACAATCCACGGCTAAACTGTTTGATCGGTTTCGTGTTACTTCCCGCAAGTATCAACCCTTCTCCTTCAAATATATGTAATAACCAGCTACCAAAAGCCGACCGAAACGTTTGACCTGTTTTATAAGCAGTATGAAGCCGATTCCACAGATCATCAAAAAAATCTGTTCTGTCTAAAACGTCACCGACCTCATTTTTAAATTGCTCAAATCCAGCATCAAACTTCACATTAGAAACCGGTGGTACTTCGCTACTATTATAAGAGTGCTTATACTCGATTGAACTTGATGAGCTATTCTGAGGGAATGTGAGCTTTATTACCTCCTCGATATCATGATCTTCATCAGCCAGCCAAAAAACGGGAATTACCGGGCGGTCAAGTAAAACAGACCATCTCTTGGCGTATATTATAGCAGTCAATGTTTTATAAATTGTGAATAACGGGCCGCCATAAAGTGTGAGCTGCTGACCGGTTACCACTGCCAATGAACTTTCTTTTTGAAGCTTTTTTATCTGATTGAAAGCAGAGTTTGGGGTATCGAAATTTTTATGAAAATCAGTAAGAAGGTCTACAACTTTCGTTCTGTCAGATTGAAAATCAAAGTTTTCCGCATGCTGCTTAATACTGTGCTCATCAAAGGGAAATGTTTCAAAATATTGGCTCAACGTATCATTTTGAGCTAGGTAATCAGTAAATAGTTTAGAGAATGGGAGTTTATCTACATCTATGGACTCTTTTTTCACTTCACCCCTTCAATTTGTTAATCTGATCCCTAATTTTTGCGGCTTTCTCGTAGTTCTCTGTATCAATCGCGGTCTGAAGCTCATTTTCAAGCTTTTCAATTCCGCTAAGTTCACCTCCTTCCTGCATTGATTTTTCACTTTTTCCACTTGCAGCACCCTCCGGAGTATCTTCCGATTCAATACCAGCTTCATCAAGCACAGAACTATGTACGAAAATATCAGCACCAAACCGGATGGCTACGGCAATTGCATCACTTGGGCGGGCATCGATTTCTTGTTCTTCGTCGTTTTTCTGGTACTTAATTTTTGCAAAAAAAGTACCTTCGGTGAGATCATTTATTACAACTTGCTGCACTTTCGAATCAAAACTCATAATGACATTTTTTAATAAATCGTGTGTCATCGGCCGTGGTGGTTTGATACTTTCGAGTTCAAGCGCAATAGCTTGTGCTTCGAATGTGCCGATAATTATTGGTAATCGGCGATTTCCTTGTTTTTCAGTTAGTATAAGAGCATAAGCCCCTCCACTACTGGGACTGGTAGAGAGCCCTAATATTTCCATCTTAATATTCTGCAATGATATCTCCTTCTATGCTTTATGTTTACATGTAAAGTTAGTGAATAAATGTTACCCATTAAACTGTAACTACCTTCTCTTATGAATTCATCAGATTCTACAAAATCTATTGTATCTTATATACTATGCTATAAAAACAAAATTTTCACATAAATCAATTCAAATGAAGGTATCTATTCAAGAAAAAAGAAACCCTAAAACGGGCAATCCTATGACCGTAATTTCAGGCATCACTCATAATCCACAAGTAATTGAAAAGCTTGAAAAAAAATTAAAATCCAGTTGTGGAGCCGGTGGACATACAGAAGGAAAAACAATTTTTATTCAGGGTTCACACACAGATAAAGTTAAAAATATCTTGGTAAAAGAGGGTTACACACTTTAGCGAAAGAAATATATCTCCGTAATATTTTATTTTTTCTTGTAACATTTTCGATTCTGAAGGGTCATATAATATTAAGAAGATGAGGTAATGCATTTTAGGATTTTAAATCTCACACAGATTGAAGGAAAAAACGGGGTCAATTAACGTACTTATTGTAGAAGATGATGGTATTCAACAAATCATCATGGAGCGGTATATAAATAAATTAGGTCACACTGTATTAGCTACTGTGTCTGAAGGAGAGGCTGCAGTTAGGTCGGCAATGATGCTAAAAGAAGTGGACTTAATATTTATGGATATCAGGCTGGGTGATGAATTAGATGGTATAGAGGCTATGAAAAGAATTCGGGAAAGTTCGAATGTAAAGGTCATCTATGTAACCGGTAATTCTGAGCCATCTACTAAAAGCCGAGCTGAAGAAACGAACTACGAAGATTTTATTGAAAAACCGATTACACTCAAAAAAATAGAGTTGGCAATAAACAACGCATTTGCCCTATCTTAAGAGTTCTATATAATGGAGTATTCATCAGCTTCTAACCGGCCTGTCTCCTATTTCAATGAAATTCTTATTAATTCTATTTTTAACGGCTTTCACGTTCTCAGATCTTTATTCTAAAGATCTACCAACCCCATCAGCAGATGATACACTAAAAGTTGGAGTAGTACTTAGTGGTGGTGGTGCAAAAGGAATTGCCCATATTGGAATTCTTGAAAAACTAGAAGAAGCCGGCGTACGTATCGACTACATTACCGGAACCAGTATGGGAGCACTAATTGGTTCACTCTACTCTATCGGTTACACAACCGATCAGCTAAAAGAAATTGCACACTCCAGCAGCTGGGAAGAGATGTTTACCGAGGGGCCCGATCGACAATTAATTTCAAATTACCAGCGAGAGTTTTATAACCGAACGATCGCTTCATTCCCCATTCGTGATAATATTTTAGACCTACCTTTTGGACTGATAAGTGGACAAAATATTTATACACTCCTTTCGCGTTTAATGTGGCCCGTGTACGGCATCAATAATTTTGATGATTTTCCGATTCCATTTGGAACCGTAGCGACCGATTTGGAAACCGGTGAAAACGTCACCCTCCGTTCCGGTCACCTTCCTGATGCAGTTCGTGCAAGTATATCAATCCCCTCTCTAATGCGCCCACATGTTATCGATGACCGGGCGTTTATTGATGGTGGACTATCAAAAAATATGCCTGTAGATGAGGTACGGGAAATGGGTGCAAATTATGTGATTTCTGTAAATGTAGCAGCAAAACCTCAGCCAAAAGATAGTTTGCGTTCACTTTTAGATGTATTTACGCAGGTTGCCTATTACCAGATAAATCGAAATTTACAAGATCAAATTGATAATTCTGACATTCATATAAATCCTGAGGGAATTGATGATATTGAAACTTTTGATTTTGACAGAGTAGATGAACTTTTATCAATTGGCCTGGCTGCGGGTGATCGATATATGGATGATTTCAGATCGGTAAGTTCGATGCAATCTACCCCACCTGTAGAACGATCAGGAATAACAGAACTCCAGGCGCGTACCTTTAACCGTGTAATTATTAACGGAAATGAGCAGATTGAAAGCAGTTTTATTCGGGATGAACTCCAATTAGATCCCGGCACCTGGTTAACACCCGATTTGATAGAAGAAAGGATTGAGCAGCTATATAGTACAGAGCTTTTTGATTTAGTAACCTATAAATTACAAAAAGACGAACATTACGAATACAACTATAATTTACTGATTCAAGTATCAGAAAATACAACGGACGTATTTAGGGTTGGGCTGAGATATGAGTCAGGTACTCAAGCCTCTATTTTGTTGGGAACTCAATTTCGAAATTTATTACACAACAGTTCAACAACCCGTTTTGATCTTCGGCTTGGAAATGAGAATCGATTTCTCACGGATCATTTGCTTTATGGAGCCCTCGGTTCGCGTCTTGGAGTACGTTTATCACTTCTCTACGAGAGTGAAAATGTAGATATTTTTGTAAATAACGAACCCACAGCCCGATATAAAAATCACTTGGGCAGGGCTGAACTATCTGTCGGTAATTTTTTAAGTACATCGAATTTATTGGTGGCGGGAATTCGCCAGGATTTTATTCATCATAATAATATCATTAACCCGAACTTTATTGGTATTACGAGCCAAAACCACTATTCAGTATTTGGCCAGTTTAAAATTGATCAATTAAATAGAAGCTCCTACCCAACAAGAGGCCATAAAGTAGTAGCAGATGCGAATGTAAGCCCCTCAACTCTATGGAGTCCTATTTATTACTCCACCCTGGCACTCTACTGGACCGGAAATTATTATTTTGGGGATATTACACTTCGAAACCAACTATTTGCAGGATATTCTGTTGGTGATGACCAACCGTGGCACTCACTATACTCCGTAAATAGACTCGACTCTACATTTGGGTTTGTTCGATTTGGTGGATATAACCGATATGAGCTTACTGCTAAAAATATTCAAATGGGGTCTTTGGGGATTCAGTTCGAACCTTTTTATCATCGATTTATTAATGTTGATGTATATGCAGGCCGTTTCCTGGAACGGTGGGATATGGACTTTACTGCCGATGATTTTAAATTTGGTGCCAGTTTATCCGTTGGAGCGTTAACCATTTTGGGGCCAATTGAAGCCATTATTTCTACAAGCAATGAGAACAGATTACTCGGTGAACTACAAATAGGATATTCATTTTGACATCAGAAAAGCACATTTTAGAAGAGATAGATTCGATAAAAAACGAACTGGAAAATGATCCCAACAGTGCACAACTACAGAATGATTTAGGTGTGGGGTATTTTCTGCTCGGAAAGTATAAAGAGTCAGCTGAACAGCTGAAAAAAGCCGTGCAAAATAGCAACAGTGCAACGTATTGTTTTAACCTTGCAAATACCTATTCGCAAATGGAAGAGCACTCTATGGCAGTAGATATGTATCTACAGGCTCTCGATATCAACCCGAACCATATTGGCTCGCTAAATAATTTGGCGGATGAGTACGAGTTACTTGGGAAAGCTGAAAAAGCACACGAACTGTTCCACTACATTACTCGGCTTCAACCGGAAAAGCCTTTGGCACATTTTAACTTGGGAAATTTCTTTCTGCGACAAAATCAACATATTGAAGCAGCAAAATGTTATGAGGTGGCGCTGGAAAAGGATAGCAGTTTTGTAGACGCCTATTATAATATCGCCTGGATACTTTTTGAAGCCAAGGCATATAAGCACTCTCTTGAATATCTTGAAAAAGGTCTCGATATAGACCCCACTAATGAGGAGCTTTTAAAACTCAAAAAAGATATTGAAAATCGTTAAGAGGTTGTAGCTCTGTTTCGAGAGTTAATTCTTTTTTGATTGTTTCTCTTAACCTCATTCTCCAGTTCCAAGGCAAAATTCGCAGACATACGCTGATCAAAGCCTTTACTCGTTCCAACAGGTTTTAACTGTCTAAGCAAGTTGCGCATTCGCATTCCTGCTCTAGCCGTCTTCCGAATATCCTTTTCTTTGTTCTGCAGCTCCGAGAATACCTGGAGTTCATAATTGGATAGATTTCCATCAGAAAAATCCGCTATAATACTCTCTAGAAGTTGGTTTGATATGTTATTAATCATAATGTAGCAGCAATCTATGTTTTGGTTTCATAGATTGCTACTACAATTATCTTAAATTGTTTCCGACTTTACGTAATCGCCAATCAAATCTTGCAACTGCTGCCGTGCACGATTAATTCTGGACTTAACAGTGCCCATGGCGGTGTCGGTTATTTCAGCAATTTCTTCGTACGTAAGCTGCTGTATATCTCGCAGAACAATCACTTCTCTGAAATCTTCATTCAATTTCATCAATGCTTCTTCAAGTTGCGCAACCGACATTTTTTGATGAAGCTGATCATCCTGCAAAACAACGGTGTCTTCAAACTGCATTTCTCGGGATTCAGAATCATCCGGATCTTCATGCATGGAAACCGTGGTCATTCTTTTTTTCTTTTTGTACATCGTTTTGGCAAGATTCAAAGCAATCGTGTACATCCAGGTAGAAAGCTTAGCAATCCGCTCATAAGAGTGTCGGCTTCTGTATACCCGCAAGAACGTTTCCTGTACCAAATCTTCACAATCTTCGTGGTTGTGAGTATATCGGTAGAGGAAATTGTGCAGACGATCTTTATACCGTTGTACAATGATATCAAAAGCCTGAACAACTCCGGCTTGAAGTTGCTCCATTACATCTTCATCAGTAAGTGCGTGCAAATTCGCATTTCTGGACGTTTCCATAGTAGTACCCCGTAATTCATAGTTGCTGTTCTACGCTAACTCGAATTATCCGAGTATGCGTTTTATCAGCAGAAGAAGTATCGAGGGAGTATCCAGAGTGCTAAAGCCTTTCGCGGATCTATCTGCATCCATTAAGGCTTCGAATATTCTTGGCATCTCAGAAAACTGAAATTGAGAGGCGTCTTGCCACTTGTAGTTAAAAAGGTAGTCCTTCTTAATTCCAAGTTCGGATTGAATCTGTTTCTTATTCAACCCTTTCTCTTTCAGCCGACTAATTTGCCAGACATCACTAAACACACTGTAAAAGAACCCTACGGTACGAATAACTTCTCCCGCATCTATGTTACTTTTAAGCAACATCTGTTCCGCAATGCCAAGAGATTTCTCAAGGTTTCGCTGAAATAGGGCATCTTTTAGCTCAATCACCGAATATTCGCGATATGAGCCGATTATTTTTTTTACGTCGTCCAGACTTACTCTTGATTCAGTGTCTACAAAAGTACACACTTTTTCTATTTCTGTAGACAAAAGCTGTAAGTTATTCCCTACAAGTTGTGTCAGAATTTGTGCCGCACGAGCATCTAACTCTTTATTGTATACCTCCTTGGCCCAGGCTATCGCCCAGTCGGGAAGTTTGTAATCAGGGAGGTATTCAAAGTATGATGCTTTAACATGACTGTTTTTATTAGAGAGTGATTTTCCGAACGAAGTTCGTCCATCCGGTCTCTTAGAATCTATAAGACAAAGAATTGTCGATGGATTCGGGGTATTCACATAGTGTTCAAAATCGGATAGTGCTCCATCCCCCTCCTCGGCTGATTTCAACTGTAAAAAATCCCGAACAATTACGACCCGCAATTCCGACATCATGGGAAAACTTCTGGCAATACTTAGTACCTGCTGTGGAGACGCATCCCGACCGTAAATCAGATCATAATTAAAATCTCGCTGTTCAGGGGGAATTAATTTTGTAATCTCTTCTTGTAGCTTATCCATGTAAAACTGTTCCTCTCCATAAAAAAAATAGACAGGCTTGCGTTGCTCGGCAAATCTTATGCTTTTACGCGTCTCTTTAAAAAAGTCTATGCTTGTCGGTTTTGCCAATGGACTAGAAAATCGGTTAAAGGAAAAATCAGTGGTTTGAGGATATCGATTCTGATGAAGAATCACCACTATTTCTGTTCATTTAGATGAAGTAACCA
>SKWF01000282.1 GCA_007129085.1 Balneolaceae bacterium
GCGACAAATCTATCCCTGTAACATCATACCCTTTATCAGCCAGTGTTAATGAATGCCGCCCCCTGCCACAACCAAGGTCTAAAATCTTTCTGTACCCCTTTACCGGAATCACTTTCTCAATGTACCGAGCAAGCTTTTTTGCTTCGGCCACATCGCGATTTACATACAGTTTTTCATATAACGGGCTGTCAAACCACTCTTTAAACCAGCTCATGCAAAATCCTTTTTTAATTCCTTTTATTCTGAGCTCGATTTATGTCCATAAAAGTCCCCCTTTTAATAGGGGGAATGAGGGGGATGTTCATCATAATGTGGAAAAATCTATGAACACCCCTCTAAATCTCTCCGCCGGCTGGCGGAAGACTTAATATGCATCAGATAAACTGATTATAAATCGAACTGAGATTTTTAAATAATACTGTCTGCCTCATTTTCTGCTGATGATTTATTATCTTGGCAAACTTTTAACCATCAACAGACTATGACTTTTAGCCAAAAACTACAAAGAGCAATTTCAGCTTCCGAGTCGGTACTTTGCGTTGGGCTTGATCCTGATCTTCGAAAGATCCCACCGGCCATCAAAGAGCAATTTAACGAGCCGTCAGAGCAGGTTTTTGAATTTTGCAGGCGTGTAATTGAAGCCACAAAACTACACAGCTGCGCCTATAAACCAAACCTCGCATTTTTTGAAGCCCTTGGATTTAAAGGGATCTCCGTATTTGAACGACTTCTTGATGAAATCCCATCGGGAAAAATTATTATTGCCGATGCCAAACGGGGCGATATCGGTACAACCGCCGAAAAATACAGAGAAGCATATTTTAATTATCATCGTGTTGATGCTCTCACCATTAACCCGTTAATGGGAATGGACACCATCGAACCGTTTACGGATGATGAAGAGCGCGCACTGTTTGTGCTGGCGATGACATCAAACCCGGGAGCGGCCGACTTTTTACGACTTGAACTGAAAAGCGGACAAAACCTTGGACAAAAAATTGCCGGGAATCTTAAGGATTTGCAGAACAAATCCGCTACCCATCTCGGCATGGTAATTGGGGCCACACACCAAACCGAAGCTGTCCCGGTTATGCAGGAACACCCGGAAAGCCACCTGTTAATTCCCGGAATCGGGGCACAAGGCGGCGATATTAACCGGCTTAAAGATACACTGGCCAACCATCAAGGAATGCCGATCATCAGCTCATCCCGAGCTATAATTTATGCCGGCGGCGATGCAAATAACTGGGAAGAACTGGTGCACAACAGTGCAGCCCGATTCAAAGAGTCCTTATTTTCAATCACCAAAAGATATATTTAATAGATGCAGACGGTAATTTTGTACACAGATGGAGCGTGCAGCGGAAATCCCGGTCCGGGCGGATGGGGCGCCCTTTTAATCTGGAATAAAAAAGAGAAAGAACTCAGCGGATCTGCCGCTGATACCACCAACAACCGAATGGAAATGCGGGCCGTTATTGAGGGGCTCCACGCATTAACAAAACCGTGCCACGTAAAAATTCACAGCGACAGCGCATTGATTGTGAATGCGTTTAATCAAAACTGGATTAAAAACTGGAAAAAACGAGGGTGGAAAAAGGCGAATAAAAAGCCGGTTGAGAACCAAGACTTGTGGAAAGAGATGCTGGATGCAATGGAGCCTCACAACGTTGAATGGGTGAAGGTAAAAGGCCACTCAGGACATCCACTCAATGACCGCGTTGATGCTCTGGCGGTGAATGCTATCAAGCGGTAAAATAATCGTTACCGAATGCTCGCAAACGGCTTCATGTCCAGCTCGTCCGTCATACCGTCTCGCAGCCGCATTTCTCCCGTTTTGGCAATCATTGCTGCGTTATCCGTACAGAATTCCATAGCAGGAATCATCACCTCAACCCCCTCTTTTTCGGCCATTTGATGAACTTTCTGCCGAAGCATCGAGTTTGCAGAAACCCCTCCCGCCAACATTGCGTGCTTCACATTATGCTTTCGAAGTGCCCTTCTCAACTTCACAACCAGTACCTCCGTTATCGCCGCCGAGGCACTTGCACAAATGTTGTTCAGGTTCTGTTTGATGAACGCCTCATTTTGGTCCTGCAGATAGTAGAGAACACTCGTCTTCAGCCCGGAGAAACTAAAATCGAGACCCTTATTCATCATACCGCGCGGAAAATCTGCAAATTTGGGATCGCCCGTCTGCGCTTTTTTATCTATCTCGGGGCCCGCCGGATAGGGCAGCTTCAGCATCTTCCCGATTTTATCGAAAGCTTCGCCGGCCGCATCATCGCGGGTTTGCCCCAAAACGGTCTGTTCAAATGGGGCGGTTACATGAACCAGCCGTGTATGGCCACCCGAAACGATTAACGCTATAAATGGATAGACCTCCTCGTGCTCAATGAAATTAGCATACATGTGCGCGTCTATATGGTTCACGCCAATGAGCGGCTTCTGCCAGGAGAGAGAGAGGCCTTTGGCAAATCCCATCCCCACGAGCAGGGAGCCCATCAAACCGGGGCCTTGTGAGACCGCAATTCCGTCAATTTCCGACATATCAATATCGGCATTTTGCAGGGCCTGATCTGCCGTATCCCAAATGGTTTTGTTGTGGGCACGCGAAGCCAGTTCAGGTACTACGCCCCCAAATTGCTGGTGCACAGCCTGCGAGGCAATCACATTTGATGCCATTTTACCATCAACAATAACTGCTGCTGCGGTATCGTCGCACGATGATTCTATTCCGAGAATGTTCATAAGGGGAAAGATAGAGAATCTTTTATTGTAACTCATAGGCAAAACCGAATGCATCATAAAAATCGTATAACAAGTTTATCAAGCATATCAATAAAAAAAGCCCTTCATCCTCTTACGAGAATGAAGGGCTTTAAATATCTAATTGAGAGTGAGCCTTAAAATCTCAAGACTCACATCTCATGACTCGCGACTATTTCTTATCGTCTTCGTCGTCTACAACTTCGAAGTCGGCATCTACGGCATCGTCACCTTCTGCATCAGCATCGGCTGCTTCGTCGCCTGCTTCTGCTTGAGGCCCAGCGGCTTGTTGCTCGCCTTCAGCTGCCTGGTAGATCTCCTGCGATGCGGCTGCCCATGCTTGGTTCAGCTCTTCGATTGCACCGTCGATCTCATCCACTTTCTCCTCTTTGTGGAGCTCTTCGAGTTTATCGAGTGCACCCTGAATCTTGGTGATATTTCCTTCAGAAATTTTCTCTTTATGCTCTTCGAGCTGCTTCTTGGTAGAGAACAGCAGTGAGTCTGCCTTATTGAGTGTTTCAATTCGCTCACGGATTTTCTCATCCTCTTCAGCGTGCTCTTCGGCAGCATTTTTCATCTTTTCAACTTCCTCCTCGGAAAGTCCTGAGCTCTGCTCAATTCGGATGCTCTGTTCTTTACCGGTTCCTTTATCTTTCGCGCTTACGCTAAGTACACCGTTGGAGTCGATATCGAAAGTAACTTCAATCTGTGGTACTCCACGCGGTGCCGGTGGTATTCCGTCGAGGTGGAATCGGCCGAGTGTTCTGTTGTCTTGTGCCTGTGCACGCTCACCCTGCAGCACATGAATTTCCACGCTGCTCTGGTTATCGGCAGCAGTAGAAAATGTTTCATTCTTGCTGGTGGGGATAGTTGTGTTCGACTCAATCAATTTGGTCATTACACCACCCAGTGTTTCAATTCCAAGCGTAAGTGGAGTTACATCAAGCAGAACAACATCGTCTACATCGCCTGCAAGAACTCCACCCTGAATAGCGGCACCTACGGCTACTACTTCATCAGGGTTAACTCCTTTACTTGGATCTTTACCGAAGAAGTCTTTTACAACTTCCTGGATTTTTGGAATTCGGGTTGATCCACCCACAAGAATTACCTGGTCAACTTCGCCTTTCTTCAGGCCGGCTTCATCCAGCGCTTTCTTACAAGGGTCGATGGTTCTCTTCACAAGATCATCAACCAGCTGTTCAAACTTAGCGCGTGTAATGTCGATATTCAGGTGTTTCGGGCCTGAATCCGTTGCCGTAATAAAAGGCAGGTTTACGTTGGTTTTCTGTGAACTTGAAAGCTCAACCTTCGCTTTTTCAGCGGCATCTTTCAGTCGCTGCATTGCCATTGGATCTTCTCTCAGATCAATGCCTTCGTCTTTCTTAAACTCTTCAGCTAAGAATTTGATCAATCGCTGATCAAAGTCATCACCACCGAGGTGTGTATCACCACTGGATGATTTCACTTCAAATACTCCGTCGCCCAGCTCCAGGATCGACACATCAAATGTACCACCACCAAGGTCATACACGACAATGGTTTGATCCGTCTCTTTTTTATCCAAACCGTAAGCCAAAGAAGCGGCTGTTGGCTCGTTAATAATTCGTTTAATTTCCAGTCCGGCAATTTTACCGGCTTCCTGAGTAGCTTTACGCTGTGCATCATTAAAGTATGCAGGAACCGTTACAACAGCATCGGTTACTTTTTCACCGAGATACTCTTCTGCAGTTTGCTTCATCTTCTGAAGCACCATTGCAGAAATTTCCTGCGGAGCATATTTACGGTCTTCAATTTCTACCCGTGCAGTTCCATCATCACCCTTTACTACTTTGTAAGATGCCTGGCTGCTCTCTTCTTTAATTTCATTGAACATCCGCCCCATAAATCTCTTTATTGAGGAGATGGTTTTTTCGGGGTTTGTAATTGCTTGTCGCTTCGCCGGAGCACCAACAAGCCGTTCACCATCTTTAGAAAATGCCACAACGGATGGAGTTGTTCGTCCACCTTCGGCATTCTGTATTACAACCGGCTCATTGCCTTCCATAACGGCAACGCAAGAGTTTGTTGTACCTAAGTCTATTCCTATAATCTTACCCATAATCGTTCTCTGTTTCGTTATTTTTAATTTAAATGTTCTTGTCTACTTGATGGGGATTGTGTTGCTCGCTTCATCACCATCATCTGCTTTTGAAATTTCTATTGTTAAAACACCATGTTTAAAAGATGCTTCAATCTGGTTTACATCCGCATAATTGGGGATGGCAAACGACCGGATAAAAGCACCCTGTGTTCGCTCAGATCGTTTAAGTTTCTCATCATCTTCAAGGTAAAGTTCTCGTTCTCCTTCGATGGTGAGAACTCTTCCCTGAAGGGAAATCTTCACATCCTTCTTCTTCATTCCCGGAAGGTCCAGAAAAATCTTGTAGGTCGAATTACCCTCAACCACATCGCATGACGGGGTAAAATCTCGTACTTCCCGATCTACGGGAACTAACTTTTCAACAAACTGCTGAAGCTCTTTTCCCAGTGCAGATAACTGTTTTTCTATGTCTACCGTAAAATTGCTCATGGTTTTTTTGTCTGTTTACCATGTAGTGAGCAACCACAGTGCCAAACCGTTTTGCGCGGCTTTTCCACTGACGTATTGACATAGATAGATTTGGTTCAGATCTCCATTGCCAGATTGACGGGCTCTAAGCAGACAAACTCTCTAAATCTGTCCAAAAGTCGGGGTAGGATATCTCAGTGCACTCAGCATCTTTTACGGTCGAGTCACCATCGGCGCGAGTAGCCAGGATAGCTGCGGCCATCGCCATTCGATGATCGTGGTAGGACTTAAATGTTGCACTCTGAGGGGTAAAATTAGGATCACCATGAATCGTGATTCCATCTTCTGCAAGTTCAGCATTCACGCCGGCAGCATCCAGAATATCATACATCGCCTCCAGGCGGTCTGTCTCTTTGTGGCGAAGTTCTTCAGCGCCGGTTATGGTAGATATTCCATCGGCAAAAGCCATCGCAATCATTAATATCGGGAGTTCATCAATGCAGTTGGGAATTAGTGCCGGGTCTAAATCAATGGCTGATAAATTTGATGAGGAAATCGTAAGATCGGCCACCGGCTCTTTACCCTCTGCCGACTCGTTGTCGACAGCAAGATCCGCTCCCATTTTCTCTAAAATCGTAAGCGCTGCTTTACGGCTGGGATTTATCCCCACTTTTTTAAGCTGAATTTCTGCTGCCGGGTGAATAGCCCCACCTACAAGCCAGAATGCGGCCGCCGAAAAATCTGCGGGCACGCTGTAGTTCTGTGACGGAATAACATCAGCCACGCTGCTTCTTATTACTTTCCCCTGCCCATAAGAATCGCTTTTCAGATCGAGCAGCCTTTCAGTATGGTCCCTGCTGGGAAGTTGTTCAATCACTTCGGTGGGAGAATCGCCAAACAGGCCTGCAAGCAGTACGCACGATTTCAGCTGTGCGCTGGCAATCGGCAGCGGGTACCGCATTGGCTTGATACCTTTATGCCCCCCAATTTTAATCGGGGCGTACTCACCATCACGCGCATCTATGGTGCAGCCCATTGCGCGCAATGGGTCTATAATTCGCTTCATGGTTCTCGAGGAGAGAGACTCATCACCTACAAGTTCACACTCTATTCCCGCACCGGCAACTATTCCGCTGAGTAGCCTCATGGTCGTACCGGAGTTTCCGCAGTTCAATTGAGCGGCAGGAGTTTGTAATCCTTCTCTTCCAACACCTTCGATGGTTACCTTGTTGCCATCTTTTTTAACAGAAACACCGAGCTGTCGCAAACACTCCAGCGTACTTTGCGGATCTGCCGCCTCAGAATAATTTTTAATAACACTTTTACCTTCAGCTATTGCTGCAAAAAGTGCCGAACGGTGAGAAATTGATTTATCAGGTGGCAGATGAACGGTTCCATTGAGAGATGACGCCGGTTCTACAGTTCTGTTCATAATTAATTTCTATCTAAAAGACTTTGTGCTTTTGTTGCAGCGGGTGTCCCGGAATATCTTTCTACTATTGTTTCTAAAATGGAGAGGGCATCTCCTCTTCGGCCTTCCCGAATATAAATTTCTGCTGTTCTGTACTGTGCTTCCGCAACCCATTCATCATACACTTCAAAAAGTGCCGAAACACGTGCAAACTCTTCAAGTGCACTTTCCCGTTCACCTTCGATCATGTAGGCCCTTCCCAAAAGAAATTGGGCTTCGGCACCTACAGCTGTGGAGTTATTCTCGGCAACCATTCTGAAAAATCTGCGAGCCTCTTCCATGCGTTCATCTTCCAGAAGAACTTTGCCTACTCCTGTTCTGGCTGCATCATTATCTTCGTTGATGGAGAGTACGCGTTCGTAATTTTGCCGTGCACTGGAGTTATCTCCCATAGCCAAATCGGCATTCCCCATTCCTAGATATGCCTCCTGAAGATATCTTGAATCTGTATCAGCCAGATTTTCATATACTTGTTTTGCTTGCTCATATTCGCCCGTATCGAGATAGATCTGCCCTAACTCAGCCATTGATGCCGCTGCCCGTTCTGAATTCGGAAAATCTTCAATAATAGTTCTGTATGCGTCTGCTGCTCCATCTTTATCGTCCAAACGCAAATAAGCATCCGCCATATTAAAGTAGGCGTCCGGCATTTGGGATTCATTATTCGTAATTCGTAAATACTGACGAAATTCCGCTACAGCTGCTTCATAATCACCACTTTGCAGGGTGTTCTCTGCCTGGCGGAATCGAAGGCGGTCAGCTGTGGCCGATGTTGGATTCTCATTCAAAAACTGCTCGAGCACGTCGGTACTCTCATCCTCATATCCGGCTGAAAGTTGTGCAAATTGAATTCCATTAATTGCCTCGATGATATATTCACTGCGCGGATACTGCTCCAACACATAGCTGTATTCTTCTATTGCCCGTTCATAATCGCCCGCGTTGTAGTAGGCGTCTCCAATATTGTACTGTGCTCTTGCCGCCCATTCTGTACCTGGAAACTGCTCAATAACAGTTTGAAATTCTTCTACCGCCTGATCGTAATTACCCGTGTTTAAATAGATATATGCGATGTTATATTGAGCCTGTTCACGGAGTCCGCTGTATGGATAAATTCGAATCATCCGCCGGAATTGAGTAACAGCTTCAAAATTTCGGTTCATCCTGTAATAACTGTTCCCCACCTGGAACATGGCGTAGTCTCCGCCCGGCTCCGCCCCAACGGCATCATTATAAAACTCGAGCGCCTGGGAATATTCACCCTGGGCGTAAAATGCATCTCCTACCCGCAGTTTTGTGTCGGTATCATACGGATAGAGCGCAATTCGGGGAGGCTCATAATTTTCCATAAAATCGATGAGAGGCTCTGTAGCATTTTCAAAATCTCCCATCATAAAGTACGCCCACCCTAATGCATACTTTGCGGCTCCAACTAACTCGTGTTCCGGATTTTCATTAATAAACTGGCTGTACTGTGAAGATGCGGGGCCGTAAGCCTGCAACTGATAATGGGAATCGGCACTCCAAAATAGTGCTTCTCTGCCAAGCTCACTATCAGGACTGTTTTCATATACTTCCTGGAACTCGGGCTGTGCCTGTCGATAAGCCTGATTACTGTACTGAACCCACGCTTTCTGAAATCGCGCCTGACGAATAAGGTCAGGATCCATATCGGTCATTTCTGCAGCCAACTCAAAGGTTTCGAGCGCCCTGGTATATTCATCATTGGCAAAGTATACTTCGCCGAGAAATGTCAGAACTTCCCCCGGATTATCCAGTTCGTCTGCCATTCTTGCAAGCGGCAGCAAGGCATCAATAGCCTCACCATTAAACCCTACTTCAAATGCCGTAATTGCCCATTCGTACCGAGCCTCCTCGTAAAAAATTCCGCCATCATACCGACGCCCAAAATCTCGAAATGCATTTAGCGCCTGTTGATATCTGCCGGCTAATTTACTGTTTACAGCCTGGTAATAAAGTGCTTTCTGTGCGGTTTCATCATCCCCGTCAGCAGCTTTTTCAAATGACTCGGCAGCCCAGTGATACACTTCTTGTTTGTGATAAACCCAACCCAGCCCATAATGTGCAATTCGGGCCTGATCATCATCCGGAGCACGATTAATATACATTCTATAAAGACGAGTAGCGTTCGTCAGGTCATTTAATGCGTTGTAGCTCTCGGCCATTAAATAGACAGCCTTATTTCTATTCTCATCATCCAGATGCGGCATAGCGTCATCAAACGCCTGAATCGCCTCTTCAAACCGACGCTGCTGATAATAGGACTCTCCCAGTGCCGTACCAATTCTCCGCGTCATAGGATCGAACTGATGGCGCTCTCGCAACAGCTCGAACGCATCCGCTGAGGCTTCATAATTCTCCTCTTCAAGATAAAGTCTTCCACGAGCGTAAAGTGCTTTGGGCGACCATTCTGACCGGCGATGTTGATCAGATAGCTCTAAAAAGTACTCTCTGGCCAAATCGAGCTGATTATTCTCCGCGGCTGTCTCTGCTATATTGTAGTATAGCTCTTGCTCCTCTCTGGACGACTGCGGATAGTTTAATGCCTGAATCTTACGGTCTACTGCCTTGTCAAGCTCTCCCCTTTCTTTGTGTTGATTGGCAACCTCTTTTAGGAGTACAGCTGAGTATCGACTTTGGGGATGCTCGTTTATATAGCGATCTGTTAAAATATCTGTACGGGCTGAATCGAGTCGAGTTTGAGAGCGAACCCAGTAGTACGAGGCGAGCTCAAGATTTTTTCCGTCTAGCTCTTCAAATGACTGCAGCTTATTGAATACCACTGCGGCTTCAGCATAAAGTCCTTTTTCAAACAGGTCTATACCTTTCTGCAGATCATTACTGCCCGTTACAGGCTCATGCTGAGCTGATGCTAAAAGAGGTAGTAGAGCAATAAAAAGCGGGAAACAAAATTTTAATAAATAGCGATGCATGTAATAAAGATAAAAGACCGTTTAGGAATCCATGTATTTGAATATACCGACTGGCGCGGTTTTGTTCCCACACTTCCACGTAAAATTTTGTTGATCACAGATCCAGGTATCGTATCAGTTCATCTGCTCTGGAACTCATATCAATTTGCAACAAGTCGTGTTTGTTTTCTGTTGATGTTACATAGCCGTGGCGCTGCAGCGATGAAATTACTGCAGATGTATCCTGTAAATTAAGTTTTATTGAAATTTTTAAACTGGTATGATCATCGTTATCACGCTCAACCGTTAGCCCCAAAATTTTTGCCTCTTCCTGTTCAATTAGATGAACCAGTTCTGTGAGAGTAAAATCTACACTATTCATCTCAACCGTAATGACAGAACCTACTGTAGAGACATTCAGCATTCCGGAAAGTGCCTCAAGCACATCTTTTTTATGAACAATACCGATAAATTGTTCGGCTTCATCCACAACCGGCAGCAAACGAATTTCGTGATAAAGCATCTGCCTTGCAACCTCAAACACGTGCTGATGCTCGAATGTAAAAATTGGATTCTCAAGTGTTAGTTCCGAAAGCGGAGTAGATTCATCCTCCAGGTCCGAAATCAACTTCAGCGTAACCTGACCCAACATTTTTGACGTAGCCGGTTCTACCACCGGAATATTGGTTGTCTGCCACGCATCCATCTTAGCCAAAGCAGCATACGCGGCATCTTTAGGATGCAATGGAGTAAAATCTTTATCTAAAAGCTGTTTTGCTAACACGGTTTTATGGTCAAATTACTGCTGTTTCTAGTTTA
>SKWF01000027.1 GCA_007129085.1 Balneolaceae bacterium
GAAATGCTTCGAGGGTGCGACGCAAAACCGTTCCATTTGGTAACCACATCGGCAAGCCGGGGCCTACCATTTCATCCATTCTGTAAATCCCAAGCTGTTTACCCAGTTTTTTGTGATCTCGTTTTTTCGCCTCTTCAAGCTGTTCTAAATGCTCTTTAAGTAGTTTTTGCTTAGGAAACGATACCCCATAAATACGTGTAAGCTGCTTACTGTCATTATCACCGCGCCAGTATGCCCCGGCTACAGATGTAAGCTTTACAGCTTTAACAAGGCCGGTATTGGGAATGTGAGGTCCTCGGCAGAGATCTGTAAAATCACCCTGCTTATAAAAAGTAATTGTTCCATCTTCAAGATCTTCGAGTAGGTCAACCTTATACTCATTGCCTTTCTCTTTATAGAAAGAGATCGCTTCATCTTTACTGATTTCTGATCGTTCAAAACTGTTTTTTTCACGAGCGAGCTCAATAATTTTTTCCTCAACCTTCTCAAGTTCTTCTGTTCCAAACGACTGGTCTCCAAAGTCTATATCATAATAGAATCCATTTTCGATGGGAGGGCCGATGCCAAACTTTGCTTCAGGGTACAACGCTTGAACTGCTTCGGCTAATAGGTGAGCGGAAGAGTGCCAGAATGTATATTTACCATCCTCTTCACTCCATGTATTTATGCCAATTTCTCCATCTTCTGTAATGGGTTGATCCAGATCTTGAACCTGCCCATCAATCGTAACACTTAGAGCGTTTCTTGCGAGTCCCTTGGATATGCTTTCCGCAACTTCGAGTCCGGTTATATTTTTTGAAAACTGTTTTTTTGCACCGTCTGGAAATGTGAGCGTAATGGAGTTGTCCGCCATGAAGTTTGTTTAGAAGTAATGATTTGTTATAATCTCAACGAAGCTTCAAAATACGAAATCCTTTCATTGCATTAAACCTTTAATAGCAACTGTAAAGTGATTGGTTTATTTTTGTTTTATTGGACGATTGTTGGCCTGTATATCGGGAATTTTACTACCATAACACTTACAAAATTTCTACTTAATGGATAAAGGTTACTCCTCGAACGTGTTCTCTTTTTTCGATGATGAACCGATGTTTATTTACGACTATAATACTTATCAAATATTAGATGTAAATAAATGTGCGGAAAATATTTATGGGTTTAGTAAAAGTGAATTTCAATCCAAAAAATTTACTGATCTTGGAGAGAAACAAGCTGTAGAAATATTACCCAAAAATGGAAGCGAGGGGTACAAGCCAACCGAAGTTTGGAGGCATGTGTCAAAACATGGAGAAGAGTGGCTGGTACAAATCACTACCCAGCAGTTTAAATATAAAGACAGGATTGTAAAGCTGGCGATTGCTCACAACGTAGAAGATCATGTTCGTGCAGATTCAGCGGATCTTCACAGTTTTCCTAAAATTGATGAAAGTCAATCACACTTCCCATTGGGGATGATAGAATTTAATCATAAGCTCGAAGTACGTGATTGGTCAGCTAAAGCTCAAGATATTTTTGGTTGGTCATACAATGATATTATCCATAAAGATATCGCTTCAATAGAGTTGATGCCTGACGATTTGGTGGAAGTGTTTAATCAGAAAGTCGATAAACTTCAATCAAACCGTGACATTTATTTTACGATAGAGGGGAAGTACAAAACAAAGGCGGGAAAGGATATCTATTGTAAATGGCACAACGCTATTATTTACGATTCTTATGGAAATATACTGAGCATTTATTCCTTGATTGAAGATCGCACGAAAAAGCAAGGGATTATCAATCAGTTAAAAGAGTCTGAAGAGAAATTCCGGGTTCTCTCTGAGTCTTCCTTTGTGAGTGTATATATGATTCAGGAAGAGAAGTTTGTGTATGTAAACCCCAAATTATGCAGTATGAGCGGGTATACCCAAGTGGAATTACTTGGTGATATGATTCCCAGGGATTTGCTTCATGCCGATGATACAGACAAGTATGATAAGCTCCTGAACATATGGAAAAAGCGAAAAATAGATTCGTTTGAAATTCAGTTAAAAATTAGTAAAAAAGATGGCTCTACAATTTTTGTTAAAACCTATGGAGCAAGAATCCAATTAAATGGGAAGCCCACAGTGGTTGGTGTTGCCGTTGATCAAACCGAAGCTGTTCAAACTAACGAAGAGCTTATTAGATCTGTAAAGAGCTATAAAACACTCTTCGATTCCATTGGGGATGCTATTTATATCCATAATGATGAAGGTGAATTTATTGAAATGAACTGCGCTGCATTGAAGATGTATGGCTATACAAAAGAGGAGCTTATAGGTAAAAAGCCTGAATTTTTAGCTGCACCAGGTAAAGTAGATCTACAAGCTACCAACGTAAAGTTTACAGCAGCATTAAACGGTGACCCCCAAAAGTTTCAATGGTGGGGCAGGCGTAAAAATGGCGAAGTTTTTCCGAAACAGATAAAGCTGAGTCCCGGTCATTATTTTGGTAAAAAAGCTGTAATTGCCATTTCAAGAGATATATCGGAGGAATTTAAACGTGAAAAAGAAATTCGGGAAAATGAACAGCTTTTTCGTCAGCTTTTTCAAAATTCACCGATCGGTATTGCACTCCTGGATAATCACAATGATGTAATTCTTACTAACGATGGTTTTGAAGACATTTTCGGTTATAGCACAAAGGAGGTTAAAGGTATTTGTCTGGATAAACTCATTGTTCCTGATGATAAACTTGAAGAGGCTAAGCGTCTATCAAATAGTACAGAACCATTCATGTACACAACGAGTAGAGTTACCAAGAATGGTGAAACTATTGAAGTTTTAATTTATGGCGTACCCGTTATTGTGGATGAAAAAATCATCTCTATTTACGGCATATATATTGATATAACCGAGCAGATTAAATATGAACAAAAAATTGAGGATTCTCTGCAGGAGAAGGAGATTTTGCTCGCGGAAATCCATCACCGGGTGAAAAATAATATGGCCGTAATTACGGGGCTTCTAGAGCTTCAAACTCACCATCTAACGAGTGATGAAGCTGTAGAGGCGTTGAAAGACAGCCAAATGCGAATTAACACGATGGGGTTGATACATGAAAAACTTTACCAGAGTGAAAATTTTGCCAGCGTAAATTTTGAAAAATATATCCGGGAATTACTCCAGATTATCCAGGATGCTCATGAGCATCGGAATTCTCAAGTTTCATTCAATATACAGGTGGGAGAGGTTAATTTACCGATTACAAAAGCCATTCCATGCGGTTTAATTATTAATGAAATAGTCACCAACTCTTTCAAACATGCATTTAACGGGATCGGTCAACCCGAAATCAGTATCTCATTTTATGAAAATAATGGAGTAATTGAGATGTCGGTTAAAGATAATGGAATAGGGCTTCGGGATGAATTGGAAAAACTCTCTCAAAATTCATTAGGAATTATTTTGATCAAAACACTATCAAGCCAACTTAGTGGCTCCCTAAATGTAAATGGAGAGAATGGAACTTCGTACTGTTTAACATTTGAGAACGAAAGTTGATGAGTGAACGTCATCAAAACGGGGAGAGATTAAGTGGTGGGTCTAACTGGATTCGAACCAGTGACCTCTGCAATGTCAATGCAACGCTCTAACCAACTGAGCTATAGACCCAAAGATTTTTAAGATACCATTCTGTTCGATTGAAAAGCAACACATCCACCTACATTTTTTATTGTCAGATGATCTTTCAGCTGAGTGATAAGCTTCGTATTTTAAATGCTCTTTGAAATTTTAGAAAAAACGGATGTTAAACAGACGAGAAGCACGAGAAGCCATTTTACAATCACTTTATTCGGTGGAAGTTGGGAAGAATACCACTCAAGAGGCTACAAAACATATTTTAAAGTATAAAATCACAGATGACAGAGATACACTGAAATTCTCAGAACGACTTTTGCTCATTACTGTAGATAACAGGGATGAATATGATGAAATTATTGCCAAGCACATCAATAATTGGGAAGTAAATCGTTTGGCAATTATAGATAAGCTAATATTGCGAATGGCTATCTGTGAGTTACTTAATTTTGAAGAGATCCCGACCAAAGTCTCAATTAATGAAGCTATTGAACTCGCCAAACTCTACTCCACACGAAAAAGCAGTAAATTTGTAAATGGGATTCTGGATGCCGTTTTAAATGACCTGAATGAACAAGGAAGAATTAAGAAAACGGGTCGTGGACTTATCGAAAATTCTACCAACCAATGAGTGACAAAGTAGTAGCTATAGGAGACATACACGGCTGTTCAAAATCACTGCAGGCTTTATGGAAAAAACTAGAGCCCTATAGTGATTTTACACATGTTTTTATCGGAGACTATATTGATCGCGGCCCTGATTCAAAAGGGGTTGTAGATTTTCTGTTAGAGGTGCAAGATGAGCGGCCCACCGTTTTTCTAGAGGGTAATCATGAATCGATGCTATTGAATGCCTTTAAAACCGGAGATGCACGTAACTGGATGCTGAACGGAGGACAGACTACCCTCGATTCCTACGGGATCAAAGATGATATTTCCGACTTACCTGATGAGCACCTGGAGTTCTACATACATACTAAATTGATCTACGAAACAGACTCGTACTTCTTTTCCCATGCCGGTGCTCCTCCGCATCAAACTCTGGCAGAAAGTAAATCATCCCCGGAAGCGCAGGAATATTTTTTGTGGGGGCGGGAACACCTCAATGCATTTGATACACCGTGGGAAAAAACCGCAGTATTCGGCCACACGCCGAGAGCACATCCAATACGCAAAAATAATATGATCGGTATCGACACCGGATGCGTTTTTGATAAATTAGGCTATGGCAAATTAACGGCCGTAGTACTTCCCGAAGAAAACTTTATTCAACAAATTTCTCTCGATTAAATAAATCAATACCATGAATTTAAAATGTGGAATCGTTGGCTTGCCAAATGTAGGTAAATCAACACTTTTTAATGCTTTAAGTGACGCCGGTGCTGAATCGGCTAATTTTCCATTCTGTACCATCGATCCCAATGTTGGGCTTGTAACCGTGCCGGATGAAAGGTTAACCAAGTTATCAAATCTTGTAGAGCCTAAAGAGACTCTGCCTGCAACCATTGAGTTTGTAGATATTGCAGGATTGGTGAAAGGTGCTTCGGAAGGAAAGGGTAAAGGCAATGCGTTCCTGTCACACATTCGAGAAGTTGACCTTATTCTCCACGTAGTACGCTGTTTTGATGATGATGACATCATCCATGTTGAAGGAAGCGTTGACCCTGAGCGTGATATACACATCATTGAAGATGAGCTAATATTAAAAGATCTGGAATCTGTTGAAAAGAGATATGAAAATCTGAAAAAGCAGTCGAAGAGTGGTGATAAACAGATCGTTTTTGAACTGAATGTTGTAGAACGATTAAAAAATCACCTTGAAGAAGGGAATACTGCCCGTAATTTTGAAGCTGATGAAGATGAGAGAGAGGCTTTTAAAGACCTTTTTCTTCTATCAAGCAAACCGGTTTTGTACGCCTGTAATGTGTCAGAAGATGAAATAAATTCCGGGAATGAATTTGTTGATACCGTTAAAAAAGTAGCTGAGGAATTCGGGGATGAAGTGGTGACATTTTGTGCCAAAATCGAAGCTGAAATTGCCGAACTTGATGAAGAAGAGAAAGAGATGTTTCTCGAAGAACTAGGACTCGACCGAGCCGGTCTTGACCGACTAATTCAGGCTGCATATGAAAACTTAGGACTAATCACCTACTTTACTGCCGGGCCTAAAGAGGTGCGGGCATGGACCATCAAGAAAGGTACAAAAGCGCCACAAGCGGCAGCTGTAATTCACACCGATTTTGAGAAAGGGTTTATCCGTGCTGAAACAATCGCTTATGAAGATTATGTAGAGCTTGGATCAGAAAAGGCCGCTCGTGATGCAGGTAAAATGCGCCAAGAAGGAAAAGAATATACCGTTAAAGATGGTGATGTAATGCTATTTCGATTTAACGTCTAAGCCCTTAATCTTCGGGAATATCCATGGTGGGCAAGGGGAACTCCAAGAATTCGATAGATGCCGTATCTGCCGGAACTCTGTCGGGTTCAATTCTATCATGAACAACCCAGGCATCCGGATAGCGATTTTTCAACATCTGAGAAAATTCAATGGCTTGCTGCCGATCCTGAAAATCTCCGGCACGTACCCTGTAATTAGGCGGACGAAACATCACATAGGCATCCGGTTCATATCCGGCTACAACTGAATCTGCCCACGCTATAAAGTCATCCCGAGTCTCGTCGGCGTGCGCAACATCTCTTGTAGACAGAAGCTGAACGCGATAACCCGCGTAAGGATCAACTTCTCGCTCTTCTTCAACTGCATCGCGTAAATATATTTCCGGCATCGGTTGATCTGCATCGGTAAATTGGTTAGCAATTTGGCTTCTTGTACGTACAAACAGTCGTTCAGCCTCATCGAACTCTTCTAAAATATACTCATCAACTACAGCATCCGGTATTTCAATAATAGGCCTGTCAGGTTCATCACTGCTATCAGCTTCCTCCACAGTTTTTTCCGTGGAACCACAGGAGATGCTAATCAAACAGAATAACAGAAGTATTGCAGTAAATTTTTTTGCCATAAAATTATACCCCAATTGGGTGCCAGGTTGTCTTAATTTCCTGGAAATTAAGGATGTAATATGGGTTTTCATGCTCTGTTTCAATCCAATTATTCTCGGTTAGATGGTAAGTTCGTTTAACGCTTAAAGAACTATTTTCATCTATTTGTTTCCGAATATTTTTTTCTGAATTCGTATTTAAAATTCCGTTTACATCCATGTGGCTTGATAGGTGATCAATCATCTCTTTTTGGTAGCCCGTAAGAATATTTACAACACCACCGGGTACATCTGAAGCATGAAGAACTTCGCCAAAACTCACCGCGGGTAATGGATACTTTTCAGACGAGAGAACAACACACACATTACCTCCGGCAATAACCGGGGCAATAGTTGATATAAGCCCCAAAAGTGGACTTTCCTGCGGCGAAGTAATGCCCACAACTCCGGTGGCATCGGGCATGCTAAAATTAAAATGCTGACTCGCAACGGGATTTACCGTACCGAATACCTGGCTGATTTTATCTGTCCACCCGGCGTAATACACCAATCGGTCAACGGATAGCTCCACCTCTTTTACTGCATCTTTTTTCTTGATGTCCAGCAGTTCAAGCTCTTCAACAAACTGATCTTTTCGCCCTTCAAGCATTTCGGCGATACGATACAATATCTGTCCTCGGTTATAGGCCGAACGACTTGACCATTCGCTAAATGCCGATCGAGCCGCAACTACTGCATCTCGAACATCTTTACGGGTACACCGGCAAGCGTTAGCTACCGTTTTATCCTTCTTGTTTTTCACTGCATATGTATGGCCGGATTCACTGCGTGGAAATTTACCGGCAACATAGGTTTTGTAGGTTTTCAATACGTCTATTCTATCGCTCATTTTTATAAAATTTTTTAAACCAGGTTTACGTAAGGATAAAGTCCATGGAGTCCGCCTTCCCGACCAACGCCACTCTCTTTGTATCCGCCAAAAGGGGAGGTGGGATCAAACTTGTTGAAGGTATTCGACCACACAACACCGGATCTCGTCTCTTGTCCCACTTTAAAGATTTTTGACCCTTTATCCGTCCAAATCCCACTTGAAAGACCATAAGGAGTATTATTCGCTTTTTCGATTGCCTCACCAGGAGTTCGGAACGTTTGAATGGTCAACACCGGGCCAAAGATCTCTTCCTGTACAATTCGGTTGCTCTGCGATACATCCGTAAAAATTGTGGGCTTGCAAAAGTACCCGTTTTCAGGAAGATTGGATGAGTTCTGATACATTTGAGCTCCTTCATTCGCACCAATTTCCAAGTACTCATTAATACGCTCATATTGCTCTTTCGAGTTAATCGCCCCGATATCTGTATTTTTATCCATCGGGTCACCGACAATAAGAGTCTCCATGCGATCCTTTAATTTTTGAACAAACTGATCAGAAATTCCCTCCTGAACAAGCAGGCGTGAACCGGCACAACAAACATGGCCTTGATTGAAGAAAATGGCATTAATTACACCTTCGATGGCTTGATCGATAGAGGCGTCTTCAAAAATTATATTCGCTCCTTTACCGCCCAGTTCTAGCGTAAACTTTTTATCTGTACCTGCGAGAGATTTTTGAATAATCTTGCCAACATTTGTTGAACCTGTGAAGGCAATTTTATCAACATCCTCATGATCTACAATGGCTGCTCCGGTTTGACCGGCACCGGTAACGATATTTACAACGCCATCAGGTAGCCCTGCATCATAACAGATTTGGGCAAATTTTAAAGCTGTAACTGGCGTGGTTTCTGCCGGTTTCAATACAACGGTATTTCCCGTGGCAAGGGCAGGGGCGATTTTCCATGCAAGCATTAAGAGTGGAAAATTCCATGGAATAATCTGCCCACAAACGCCAACGGGTTCAGCTTTCCGTCCCGGAAATGCATAATCCAATTTATCAGCCCATCCGGCATAGTAGAAAAAGTGAGCAGCTGCAATAGGAACGTCAACATCACGAGATTCGCGAATAGGCTTACCACCATCCAGCGTTTCGGTGATGGCAAGATCCCGGGATCGCTCCTGGATCATCCGTGCAATTCGGAACACATATTTGCCACGCTCTTTAGCTGATAATTTGCTCCAAGGACCATTAAATGCTTTACGGGCGGCTTTAACGGCTTTATCAACATCTTCCGTGGTTCCCTCAGCAAATTCTGTGAGAACCTCCTCAGTAGCCGGATTGATCGATTTCATGTAGCGTCCTTTAGCCGGATCTATAAATTCACCACCGATAAAATGCCCGTATTTTTCTTGTATATCTACCTTGTCACGGCTTTCCGGGGCAGAGCTATAATCCCAAAATGATGAAAAATCGAGTTTAAGATCAGCATTGGGAGATGACGGCTTTGTTGTCCCGTTTGATGAATCTTTTACTTTTTCTGTTGATTGCTTAGAGTCTGACATAATTAAATTTCTTAATCGTTCGAGAAGTAGATATTGCTTTGATAGACGCCCGTTTCCTGCTTTACAATCTGCATTAACAGATCATTGGTTAGGGAACTCGCCCCAAACCTAAACCAATCTTTGGATAACCATTGAGCACCGAGTGTCTCTTTAACGAGCACAAGATATTGCAGGGCTTGTTTTGCTTTTCGAATTCCACCGGCAGGCTTCATACCCACCATTCGGCCGGTTTCCCTATAATAATCACGAATTGCTTCTAACATAACGAGTGTAACAGGCTGTGTTGCCGCCGGTGATATTTTCCCGGTGGATGTTTTGATAAAATCTGCACCGGCATGCATCGCTATATCACTGGCTTTGCGTACATTTGTTAATGTTTCCAGCTCTCCGGTTTCTAAAATCACCTTTAAATGTGCATCTCCACATGCCTCTTTGATGGCTGCAATTTCATCAAAAATGAAAGAGTAGTTTCCTTTCAAAAATTCGCCGCGCGAGATTACCATATCAATCTCATCAGCTCCTTGATCAACGGCATATTTTGTGTCATCCAGTTTAACCTGAAGCTGTGCCATTCCACTGGGAAAAGCCGTTGCAACACTTGCCACGTTTACATTACTGTTTTTCAGGGCTTCTTTAGCGATGGATACCATATTTGGATATACACAAACTGCCGCAACGGTTGGAAGGTCGGGCAGGGGAGCATACGGCATTTTTGCCTTTTGGCAGAGCTGCTTTACTTTTCCGGGAGAATCTTTTCCCTCCAGGGTTGTGTGATCGATCATACTAAGAGCCAATTTCAGCCCCTGAACTTTTGACTCCTTTTTGATACTCCGCTTATTCAGACGCGATACACGTTCCTCAACACCAATGGTATCAATGGGAATGGTTTTCTTTAAATCTGGATACATGGTTTCTACTCTGTATAATATTTATTCTAACGGATTGAAATGTACGGATATATAGGCCTGAAAGAAAAAAAGCCTGCCAAATTTTGGCAGGCTTTTAAGAAATTAGATTAGCAGTATTCTATACTTTTGGCCCGGCGTCAATAACTGACTGATCGGCCTCCGCTTTAAACTCCTCAAAGTTATCGACAAACATCTTTGCCAATTTATTGGCTTTTGCGTCGTACGCTTCTTTATCACTCCAGCTATTTCGCGGATTCAAGATTTCAGAAGGAACATCTTTAATCTTTTTAGGGATTGAGAGTCCAAAAACTTTTTCCGTGGCAAACTCGCCATTGTCTAAATTGCCGGCAATAGCTTCACTGAGCATTTGACGGGTATGTGGCAACTTCATTCTGTGCCCAACTCCATATTCGCCCCCGGTCCAGCCGGTGTTTACCAGCCAAACATTGGCATCGTGCTTCCGAATCTTATCAGCCAATAATTCTGCATAAACTGTCGGATGCAGCGGTAGAAATGGTGACCCAAAACA
>SKWF01000136.1 GCA_007129085.1 Balneolaceae bacterium
AATACTGCACAGATTAACAGTGTAGGCCATCCAAGAAATACATTTTATCTCTACGAGCAGGTGTATGATGAAAATGGCATGCCTATTGAAGGTGAATTTGTAGATCAAACCGGAGACGGAAGCATAACCACAGACGATCTATACAGATCTAAAAGCCCAACACCTGATGTAACCTTTGGAATATCATCACGTTTTGAGCATAAGCAGTGGGACGCATCCTTCTCAGCGCGCGCAAACTTTGGTAACTACGTGTACAACAATGTTGCCTCAGATAACACCGCATTTAATGAGATGTACAACTCCACAGGGTTCCTGACAAATACGACTACAAGTGTTGTTGAAACACTTTTTAGAAGTCCACAGTATTTGTCAGATCACTATCTGGAAAATGCATCATTCTTCCGAATGGATAACATTTCTGTAGGATACACTGTTAATGATCTGTTTAATGCAGTTTCATCCATGCGTGTATCAGCAACCATGCAAAATGTATTTACCATTACCGGATATAGCGGACAGGATCCTGAAGTTGTAGGAGGTATTGATTATAACCTCTACCCTCGTCCACAAACCTTTGTATTGGGAGTTAATCTCAATTTTTAATGAAAATCTTTGAACAACAAAATTATGTTTAAAACAAGTTATCAAATAATTGCGGTTGCGCTCGTTCTTGCTGCTACGGTATTCGCTGCATCCTGTACGGATGATCTGAATACATCGCCTCTTGACGAAAGCGTAATCTCTTCGAACGTTGTGTATGATACTCCTGAGGATTTTCGTCAGGTTTTAGCAAAACTCTATGCGGGATACGCCACCACCGGCCAGCAAGGACCGGCCGGTAACCCCGATATACAGGGAATTGACGAAGGCTTTTCAAGCTATATTCGTCAGCTTTGGGTAAACCAAGTAATCCCTACCGATGAAGCTGTAGTAGCATGGAATGACCCCGGTCTCCCCGATTTTAATACACAGAGCTGGAACGCTTCCAACGACTTTGTGCTCGGCATGTACAGCAGAATCTTTTACCAGATTCCGCTTACCAACGAGTTCATTCGCGAAGCACAGCAGAGAAATGAGGATGTTATTGCGGGATACCTGAACGAGGCTCGATTTCTTAGAGCACTCAGTTACTGGCACGCCCTCGATCTTTATGGCGGTAATGTACCATTCGTTACCGAAGACAACCCCATTGGTGCCGATATGCCGGAACAAACAAATGCTGAAGATCTATTTGAGTATATCGAATCAGAACTTCTAGCCATTGAAGGAGATCTCCCCGCCACTCGTGAAAATGAGTATGGCCGGGTTGATCAAGCCGCTGCATGGACATTGCTTTCAAAGCTCTATCTTAACGCCGAGGTTTACACCGGCCAAGAGCGATACAGTGATGCACGAACCTTTGCAGAGAGAGTGCTCGACGATGGTGGCTACTATCTCGAAGAGAATTACGAACATCTCTTTCTGGCTGACAATGATAACTCCCCCGAGATTATCATGCCGGTACGGTTCGACGGACAAAATACCCGAACTTTTGGTGGAACCACATTTATCATTCATGCTGCTGTAGGTGGTGATATGAGTGCATCAGAATTTGGTATAGGTGGTGGATGGGCCGGTCACCGAGTTACTCCTGAGTTTGTAGAAAAATTCGATCAGGATAACGATGGCAGAGCACTCTTCCACACCGAGGGGCAAAACCTCGAAATTGATGATATCTCAGATTTCAGAGATGGATATGCGGTAACTAAATGGAAAAATGTTAACTCCGACGGCAGCGCTGCAAGTAATGATGAATTTGTAGACACTGATTTCCCGATGTTTCGAGTTGCTGATGTTTACCTGATGTACGCTGAAGCCGTACTTCGTGGAGGCGGTGGTGATGAAACCAGAGCACTAAACTACGTAAACGAACTGCGTGAACGTGCATATGGTGATCAATCCGGAAACATAACTGCAGCCGAACTCGATCTCGATTTTATTCTCGATGAGAGAGCCCGTGAACTCTACTGGGAGGGCCACAGACGTACCGACTTAATTCGATACGGACTATTTACATCTGATCAATATGTTTGGGCATACAAAGGTGGCGAGCAAGAAGGAGCAGGAACCTCTGAGCATTATAACCTTTTTCCACTGCCGGCATCTGATGTAAATGCCAATCTGAATCTCTTTCAGAACGATGGATACTAAATTTAATATGAGTTGAAATAGTAGCCTGTTTCATTCATACATTTACCAAAAGCCGTCTCGAGAGATTGAGGCGGCTTTTATTATTTCTACCTGTTTTGGCAATTCGAGCAGATATAAATTCTGCGCCCTGATATTTTTTTCTTTACAATAGTGCTACCGCAAACCCGGCAATCATCATCCTCTCTACCGAAAAGGTAATACCGATGGGTTTTTCGTTTCTCTCCCCTGCTTTTGGCCGTTCGCAGACTCTCGTCATCAACCGTAATACCACCACTTTCATACGACCGGTGTGATATCGTCAGTACAGATTTCCCAAACTCCAATAGCTCTTCATCGGTCAAATCTTTTGGGCGATCTTTCGGATGAATCGCTGAATGAAACAGAATTTCTGTCCGAAGATAATTTCCCACTCCACCCAAAAACTGCTGATCCAAAAGCAGCGCTGCAAACGACCGCCCGTTAAATTGATCAGAACCGGCTCTTTCTGCAATCAATTCGGGCGTAACATCCCGTAAAACATCAGGGCCTAATTTTGTAAGATAGGAATGTTCATTCAACGACTCCTTATCCATTATCTCAATCTCACTGGCGCTGTAGAGTAGTGCCGAATTCAAGTCCGTTCGTAATTCCGCACGAAGCTCTCGATTAGTGTCCGGATACTCACCCGCCGGTTTGATGTACCATTTGCCGTACAGCTGGTTGTGACTATAAAAATAGTGACCACCTTCTATTTCTATCACCATCCCCTTACCGTGAGCTTCAACAGAATTAAATGTACTGCCAACAAGCTCCTTCTCGAAAGGCTTCAGGTGATCGTGATAAAAATAGGCGTATCTGCAGGGTTGGTTTCCAATGGCATCTCTGATTTTATCGGCTTCGCGATGTATTTCTGGTCCTTCCGGCATGTTGAGCTTTATTAAAGTTTTTTAAGTAGTACTTAGACACGCGAAGTCTGTAGAGACTTCGCGTGTCTTCCCAAATCAATTTTGCGGCACAATACGAATCAACTCCCCATCTTCATGATCGGTCAATACATACAGGTATCCATCAGGGCCTTGTCTCACATCCCTAACACGCTGCCCAATAGGTATCTTTTCTTCACCCATTACCGACTCCCCATCAAGTATTATCCGACGTACCTGTTCGCCCTGTAGCCCGCCGCTGAACAGGTCGCCCTGCCAATCGGGAAATTTATCTCCCGTATAAAATGCCAACCCGCTAGGGGCTTGTGCCGGAGTCCATACCACTTTGGGGTCTTCCATGCCCGGTTTCGTAGTTTCATCTGTTATTTTTGTAAAGTGATATTCACGACTATAGGTTACTTCAGGCCAGCCGTAGTTTGCACCTTCTTTTAAGAGGTTTAGTTCATCACCGCCTCGTGCACCATGCTCATTTGCCCAAATTCTGCCGTTTTCGGCATCAAAAGCTATTCCCTGAATATTCCTGTGGCCATACGACCAGATTTCATCACGCACATCTTCACCTTCAACAAAAGGAGCTCCATCCACCGGACTTCCGCTTTCCGTCAATTTTAAAACGCTTCCAAAATGTGTTGACGTGTTTTGAGCCTGGTGGCGTATCCGCTCCCCCTCGTAATCCACATAGGCACCACCGTCACCTATTGTAAGAAGAAAGTTGTCTGATGGCAGCCACAACATTCGAGAGCCAAAATGTTTATCGTCGTTTTTATCATCCGAAACCCTAAATATCTCTTCAAAATCCCGGAGCTCTTGATCTTCCAATACAGCGCGGCCAACGGTTGTTCTGTTTGCATCGTCATCTCCGGTTGAATAGACGAGATAAATCAAACGATTAGCCTCAAAATCGGGGTGTAAGCTAATATCTAACAATCCACCTTGTCCGCTGACATATATTTCAGGCAGGCCACCAATAAGCTGTGGCTCGGGGTCTCCATCACGTACCAGCTTCAATTGACCGGTTCTTTCAGTAATGAGTAAATCTCCATCAGGAAGCCATGTCATAGACCACGGATGTTCCAAGCCGCTAAGGACGACCTCTGTGTTCCACCCTTCGGCTTCAGGCACATCTCCCGATAGTGGTACAGGCCCTTCCGGCATGGAGCATCCAATTAATAGCAATAAAGAAAATATTAAAGTAGTAATCGTCGATTTAATCATACCATTTGTATTTTTATTCATTGATACTTTTACACATTTCCCATTCAAAAATCGTTCTAATCTACAACTTTATTCCTGTTTTCCACTGCTAATGGTTGAAAGTTCATCATCTTCGGGTGATCGTTTCTCACCCCGGTTATACACATCAACAACCTGGATAAATATCGCTCCCATTACAATCATCAAACCGGCAAAAATTTCGTAATAGCTTGGGTTTTCACCTATTGAAAACCATGCGATCACCATTGCAGCAACAGGCACTAAATTTCCATAAATGACAACTCGAGTTGGCCCCAATTTTCGCAGTGCACGAACTTTAATCCACTGCCCCAACCCAACGCCTATTGCTCCCCCCGCTAGTATCGCAAACCAAGTCCAAAAGCCAAATGTAAGCCAGCTCTCCTGCACCAGGGATGGAGAAGCAATAAGGATATATAATGTGCCTCCAATTAATGTTCGAAGCGCCACCATGCTAATTGAACCATACTTTTTGGCAAGCGGCTTGATGAGATGTAACTCAATGACCGTCAAAACCAGTGCAATGAAAAGAAGCGCATCTCCAGCCAGGTAATTTCCCGTGGCAATTACACCATCGAAAGCGAGTGTAAAAGTACCAATTCCTGCCAGTACAATACCGATATAACCGTACTTACCTACTTTTTCGGTAGCTAACCAAAATCCAAACAGTGTACTTACTGCCGGCCCCAGAGCCAACCAGATAGAGGCACGGGATCCTGTCGTTAAGCCCAGACCTTCAATACCAAGCCAGGGAGCCAGTGTGGCACCAAAAACGGACACAAGAAGCAGACGAATACGATCTCCTTTTTCGATATGTGGAATAAACTGAAATGGCTCACCGGCTCTCTTTGCATCATAATAACATTGGAAATACATCAACAGTAACATTACGGCACCTCCCACAGCAAACCGGGAGACACTGAATGAGATCGGTGACATCTCATTTAACGCAATTTCTGCGAGTATAAAATTTGCGCCCCAAAAAAAAGTAAACAGAAACAGAAGACTGTGGTGGTGTGCTCCAGCCTTTCCTATGCCCGTATCCATTTGTTGGTTTGAACTGTTAATCTGCTCCTCCGTTATATCTTAACCGACTGATTTACCTCATATCCATCATAAGAGTCTATATCTATCTTTTATAAACAGATTCTGTAAAATAATGTTCAATAATCAGGTAGAATCTATTTGTAAACCATAGCCTCAAATCTCATATTATCTGAAACTGAACCAATATTCATCAACCGTTATCATGAAATCTTTTGACAAAGTCGATCTCGAATATCTTAAACCATCTGATTATAACGACCTGAAAGAGCTTATGCTAAAATGCTATCCCAGAGTGGAAGATGCAGCATGGGAAGAAACTCATTTCAAAAAACTGATTGAGCTCTTTCCCGAAGGACAAGTTGGTATTAAAGTTGATGGAAAATTGGTAGCTGTTGCACTTGCAATTTTAATCGACTACAAATTTTTTCAGGAAGATCACACCTACATCGAAATGACGGGGAATGACACCTTTAAAACTCACACTCCCGATGGAGATACAATGTATGGGCTCGACATAATGGTTCATCCGGATTATAGAGGTGTGCGTCTAGGGCGTCGCCTTTATGACTACCGAAAGGAGCTTTGCGAACAGAAAAATTTAAAGAGTATTGTATTTGGTGGTCGACTCCCAAACTACGCTAAGTATCATAAAGAATTGTCACCAAAGGAGTACATCAGAAAAGTAAAGAACAAAGAGATTTACGATCCCGTACTGAATTTTCAGCTCTCGAATGATTTTATCGTAAAACGGCTGGCTCGAAATTATCTGCCTGAAGACCAGGCATCACACGAACATGCTGCCCTCTTGGAGTGGGTGAATATCTATTACGAGAAACCGAGCAAATCCATCAAACCGAATAAATCAGTAGTTCGTATGGGATTGGTGCAGTGGCAAATGCGTTCATACAGTGGTTTTGATGATCTAAAAGCGCAGATTGAATATTTTGTAGATACTGTTTCCGGATATGAAGCCGATTTTCTGCTTTTCCCGGAGTATATCAACGCTCCGTTGATGGCAGAGTTTAATGATCTGAGTGAACCGGATGCCATTCGAAAACTTGCGGGATATACTAACAAGATGAGGAATGTTTTTGCTGAGTTTGCCATCTCCTACAACATTAACATCATAACGGGAAGTATGCCGGAAGTTCGGGGTGATTCTCTATACAACGTTGGGCATCTGTGCAAGCGCAACGGAGAAATTGAATCGTATGAGAAAATTCATGTCACCCCTGATGAAGTAAAAGCCTGGGGAATGAGCGGTGGCGATAAAATCCGCGTGTTTGATACGGATGCAGGGAGAGTTGGCGTTCTGATCTGTTATGATGTAGAGTTTCCTGAACTGAGCCGGCTGCTTGCAGAAGAGGAAATGGATATTCTGTTTGTCCCATTTATGACGGATACTCAAAATGGCTACTCCAGAGTGCGTAATTGTGCCATGGCCCGCGCCATTGAAAATGAGTGCTATGTTGCTGTAGCAGGAAGTGTTGGGAACCTGCCTAAAGTCCACAATATGGATATGCAGTACGGGCAATCCGTGGTGTTTACCCCGTGTGATTTTTCTTTTCCCACAAACGGTATCAAAGCAGAAGCAACACCAAATACCGAAATGATGCTCTTGGTAGATGTGGATCTTGACCTGCTAAAAGAGCTCCATCAAAACGGTAGCGTACGAACGCTAAAAGATCGGCGAAAAGATCTGTATGATGTGATTCTTAAATAGATAGTCTACCGGGAATTCCCTTTACAAATGAAACGAGCTCACAGATATTCATGTTGACACAGTAACATCAAGGTACTTAACCCCAACTTAAACAATAGACTATTATGCTTGATAAACTTGGATATCTAACAGCCGGACTCGGTTTTACATCTATTGCAGCAAGTGTTGCCGCATGGTACACCGAAAAATCAGAAGATGAAGAAGAGAACGCACACGCCGAGCGTACAGGAATTTTTATTGGCCTCTGGCCACAAACATTTTTTGCACTTTCATTGGTCCTGTTCAAACTAAAAGAAATGGGCCATGATAAAGACGTTGAACGATTGGTAAAACGACTTGAAAAAAGTGCCGGAGAAATAAATAAAAAAGCTAAAGACTTGAAATAGTTTTTTAGGGCAGAATTAAAAAAAGCCGGTCAGCAGAAACTGACCGGCTTTTTTATATCCTACAAATACTGCCTCTAAACGTCTTCTTTTCCTAACATAGAGTTCAAAGAGTATTTACCGCTTCCTAAGATGGCAAGTGCAAGAGTCATAAGCAGCAGCAGAATATCTACACGAGCTGCGCTAAATTCTCCGCCAAGTTTTGTTGTAAATAGTGCTACAACCATTATTACGGCTAATAGCAAATTTGGAATCTTAGCATAAAGACCTGTTAGAACCATCAAGCCACCAACAAATTCAACAATGGCAACTACCCAGGCCATCATTCCGGCAAGCGGGATACCTAAATCTCCAAAAAACCCCTGTACGCCTTCAATTCCTGTTAACTTTCCCCAACCGGCCACGATAAAAACAACACCAACACCAATTCTGAGCAAAAGCAGCGCCAGATCGTGATATTTTTCTAAAGGTAACTGTTTCATAATAGAGTAGATTATGTAGTTAATGTTATGTGATTCATCATTATACAGAACTGAAACCAAATTAAAAAAATAGTGGTTTCAAAAAATTGAATCGTCCATAAAAAAAGCTCTGCACATTTACTGTGCAGAGCTTTTAAATAGTTACCGGTTATTCAACCTCTTTTAGTCATCGCTTCGCATCATGTAAAGTGCACCATCATCTTGGTCACTCAATACGTATATCCGGCCGTCAGGTCCTTCGCGTACATCTCTGATCCGCCCAATTTCACCTAAAAGAAGCTCCTCGTCATGAATCACTTCATTATCTTGAATTACAAGACGGCGAATTCTTTCGCTGCGAAGTCCACCGGCGAGCAGGTTGCCTTCCCACGCTTCAAAATGATCGGATGTTACCATTGCCAATCCTGAAGGTGCGTGAGTTGGAAGAAACTCATAAATAGGATCTACCATCCCTTCCATAGTTCGTGCTTCAGAGCCCGGAAAAATACCCTCATCGCCGTAATCACGGCCGAGTGTAACCGTAGGCCATCCATAATTTTCGCCCGGCTCATGTTTATTTAATTCGTCACCGCCACGAGGTCCGTGTTCGGTCGACCAAATTTCACCATTCTCATGGTTAACGATTAAGCCTTGAATGTTGCGATGCCCGTAGCTGTAAATTTCATTCAGAACGCTGTCATCATCAACAAACGGGTTATCATCCGGTACAGAACCGTCATCATTCATCCTAAGCAGTGTTCCGGCGTGATCATCCGTTTCTTGTGCTCTTGGTGGTTCTCCTCCTCTATCACCAATACTCATTAACAGCGTACCATCAGGCATCCATGCCAGCTTGGAACCGTAGTGACGACCGGGAGAAGAATATCTGTTTTGGACAAAGATCTCTTCTGCATCAATAAACGCGTTTTGTTCATCTATTCTTCCGCGGACTAGAGTTGTTGCCGTTTCATCATCACCGTTAGATTTAGAATACGTTAAGTAGATCCAATCTTCCTCGGGATAGTTATGATGAGGCAACACTTCTAATAAACCGCCTTGTCCCCTTGCTGTAACTTCGGGAATTCCTGTTACTTCGGTAATCTCACCGTTTTCAACGATGTTTAACCGTCCCGGACGCTCGGTTACAAGAAACCTGTCATCAGGTAAAATGGCTACTGACCACGGGTTTTCGAAAGGGCCCGCCACTTTAGAAAGCTCTATAGATTCATATTCAGAATTGAGCGTTGTTGTTTCGAACTCATCAGATTCAACTTGTTCTTCAACATCACAGCCAATAAATACCAGCAAAAATGCCGGTAAAAGAAGTGATAGTATTGAGAATCGATTTTTCATAATAATAGTTTAATTACCGTTAGAGTTTAAATTTTGCCTGCTTCGTAGTTGTTATTCATAGAGTTAAGACATTGTACATTCAATATAATATAAAAGAATCTACCTGTAAGTAACGTTCCGTTTTTTCACAATTTTTATAAATTCAAAGTAGAGTTATTAAGTTAAAATCCGGGTTAAGTCCGGAGATTCAATAAAAGTTACCTGAACTCTATTACAAAAATGTTGTTATAATTACAGAACCACGTAATAACATATACTCCATTTACGCAACTTATGGATCCTAAAAAAGTACTTTCCCTAATCATTCTCGTTATTGGGCTTTTTATGATTTTAGTAGCCCGTCAGGAGTACCTTGTATTTAGTTCGGAGTATAACCCGCTGTTCAATGTATCACCTGACAGCGAAATTAAGTGGCTCTTTATAATCGGCATTGCCGCGATTGTTGGAGGATTTACCGGGCTGATCCGTGAAAGAATAATATAAATTTACGCCCCTTTTAAGTCATCCATCGACTCCCCCATCTTCCGCAGCAGATTCCAACGGTACATTCCGGAATCGTGGCCGTCATCCCAAACAATTTTCAGTGCGTGATTCCCAACCGTTTCGGCATTTTTTATTTTATATTCTCTGGTCGGTTCCACGGCAAAAAGCTGCGGTTCAAAACGTCCCATTTTGTCGTGACCGCCCCGGCAGGATACACACGGACAGTTTTTCCGAAGGCCGAACAGTGGAAATCGATCTTTGCGCCCATCCGACCATAAAATTTCTAAAAATTGTTCGGAATTACTTACATCTATCGATTTGGCTCGGTACAATTTATCCATGGAAACAAGGTTGCGGTTAGAGTTCACTGTGGTTAACATTCATCGCTCAAAGATACATTCGTTTTATGTGGATATTAAGCCTTTTTTTAGTCGCCTTTTTTGGAATAGCCGCGTTTGCAGGTCAACAGCCGTGGTTCCGGCTCAATAAATTAACTCCCGCGCGAGTACTGAATACCGCACTGATTGTACTGGTCGGTTTTACCAGCTTGATGATCGCCTACGTAATGGATCTGTTTCCCCAAGATGTCGCCGCTCCATTTATGATGATCATCTACTCCCTGGTCGCCGGCTTTTTTATCGGTTACGCCTATCGGTTGCTTCGTTACCGAGCTGATGGCGG
>SKWF01000147.1 GCA_007129085.1 Balneolaceae bacterium
CTTGCTGTAGATTCACTCTCTGTAAGGTGATCACGAAGTTCAAAAAAGTGATTGAGCGAATGCCAAATTCCAAAATAGATTCCAAATGATACAAGAGGATGCGCAAATAGAAACAACACTCCCAACAGAAGAATTAAGATATACTCCTGGATAAGGTATTTCCCACTAACTCTCCCAACTGCTGCCGTCATTAATAATAGATGCTGAGCAATCGACAGCATCGAGATCATAAAAGCATTTTCTACCAGCCACGTATATGATGACAGATCTACAGCTATCGCCGCCTCAATAATCGGGGCAGTAATATCCAGGTGATAGATGACCGGCACCGTCAACAGCATCACGCCGCGGGAGATATAGAGCAGCCATGAGAACGCCCCTCCCAGCTCCCGTGTTAGCCAGTTCAAATCACCCTGTCCAAAATGAAAGACAGAAATCAGAATAAAAATGATAAAACCGGTTACCGGGGTAATGATCCAGATAACCCCGAGGATTAACATCGTGAACAGGTAGACTCCATAAAATTTCGCCTGATCCAAAAACGTTTTCTTCAATCCGTAGACGTCGGCTGCAACAATATGATCAACCGCCCCATGAGGAATACCGGTCAGTACCACAAAGAGTGCAAAAAGACCGATCTCCACCGAATATGGCAATCCTATTCCCGTGATATAGATGAGAGAAATGGCAAATGTAAAGAGAGCAAGGTACAAGAATGGAGACGCCTTACGAGTCTCCGGAATTTGATGAGAAGATTCAATTTTAATGTGCTTCATTAAAAGCCATTTATAGTTTTAAACAATTGCGCCAACATCTACTAAAATAATGGGAACCCAATGCAGTAATATCAGACTTTTCATTGAATTATTGATTACTAACCGAAAATGTGTTGTCATCGTGCCCCGGCCCTGTCCTTTTCCCACAGATGTTAACCACAACGGACACAACGGGGTTTCACGGAGTACTCAACGTGTACACATTAACCCGATCTCTCGCCGTGACCGTTGTGAATATTACGCTGTGACCGCCGTGGTTTATTCTGCACAACGAACCTACAACCTTTAACAGGGCGCAAGACCGCATGTAACCTACAACCACTTTTACACAGAGCTACAAGCAGCTCGCGTAACGCAACGGAGCTACGTAACGAGATAAATCCTTCCCCCTGCGCCTCGCAACCTGAACCCTGCCCCTGAATCCTTTCCCAATTGAATAAATATTCCGATATTGCCACACATGAAATTAAAACGGCTACAAATTCCAGAGATGCAGCACAAGAGAGTTACTGTATTAGCGTTGATCATCCTTTTTGTATGCTCCTCTCCCTCCCTGCTATCTGCACAGTTCCATGATCAGCCCCGCGCCACACTAAGCAGTTGGGAAAACCACACCGGACAGTTTATCAAAGACCGCAGCAACAGCTTTGGCGGATTCTATTACGATCGCGGACTCTTCCGAATGCATACCCATGAGATGACACCCGAATACCGTATAGATCTCTTCACCTACCAATTCAGCTATTTTGATGATTTCGACTGGAACCAAGCCGACAACGGATTCCGATCGATGGTGGGTAGCCTCAACACCCCGGAGTTTGCTGTTCACAGTCAGCTTAAATCCACGCAACAAGTCAGCGAAAACGGTACACTTCTGATCAACGGATACCAGCAGGAAGATCGCCGGGCACGCCGATCCCTCTTTACCCTGGGATATGAGTATCAAACCGGAGACCGACACCGCATTGGCTTGTCCCACACTTTGGGGCAAAAGAAAACCGACCTCGATGCTACGCTCTACTATCAATTTGGAGATAAAGAACTGGGATTCATCACAGCAGAAATAACGCTGCTCGACTGGATGAATAACTTCGTAACAGGGCTCTCCGAAGATCGGCAGAGTGAGTTTGAGATCCATCACAGGTACTCCGAAAAACCGTACCTCTACGTTCTGAGGGCCGAAAGTCCGCAGATGGGCATTTTCCGCGGAGAAGCTGTTGCCGGAATCCAGCCGATGTCGCAAGCGCGGGTTACCCGGCGTGATCTGCCCGAGGAAGATTTTATTCTCAGGGATTGGGTCAACTACCAGGGCGCCCTGTTTGAAGCGAGTTATCGTGGACTCACTGCAGGCATCATCTACCAGAGAACATTTGCCAAAATGGAGCGATTTGCTCCTGAAGATTCTGACTATCCCCTCGAATATGGCAACCGTCAGCAGATGCAGCGCGGAGGAGTGTATGCCACCTATCGATGGAACCGATTCGGCATCGAGCAGTGGTTCTGGATTGAACGGAACAGCGATACCCAGTTTGATGATGCTCCTGCGGAATATCGCGCTCAGGATCCCAATGCAGGCGGGCGATACCCGTTCGATTTTAACGAGCTCCGCCACTGGAATAAAACCAAGATCTTCTACAAATCCCCCGGCAACGGACTGTCGGTCTACCTGGAGCATAACGGTGACTGGCGTGATTTAGCCATGGATGGCGAAACCGGTGACGGGCGTGTTTTTGAAGCCCTCAACTACCGCTCGTACTATAACAACCAGATCGTCTCCCGCAACGAACGGCTGACACTCAGTTTCAGCTACCGTTTTAACGAAAACCTTTGGCTAAGCGTCGGCGCCTCGTACGATATCGACGGCGACCTTAGAGACGGCTTCGACCGAAAACGCGAAGGAATCAGCCCCGCCCGCTTCGACGGCGGCTTCGGCCGACTGCA
>SKWF01000089.1 GCA_007129085.1 Balneolaceae bacterium
GCTTTGTTTGAATAGAGTTTTTTAACACATCAAAACTTCCTTTATACAGATCCGTCCGGCCAATGCTGTTCTGGAAAAGAGTGTCTCCGGCAATCAATATTTTTTCATCTTCAAAGTAAAGCGAAACATGATCGGGAGCGTGTCCGGGAGTATACAGTACATCCATTTTAAAAGGCCCGACCTCAAACCCTTCCTGTTCATCCATTGGCGCCGGCACAAAATCAAATCCATCGGTTTGGATACCAAACATCTTTGATTGCTCTGGAAATCTCTCCCATAGGTTTAGATCACTGTGATTGAGGTAGACTTCAATATCATCAAATCGGTCCAGCACGCGCGGCAACCCTAGGAGGTGATCCACATGGGCATGCGTTAACAAAACGGCAATCAACTCTGCGTTTTGCTGTTGCAGCGCCTGCTCAAATTTCTGGAATTCACTGTCTGACGAAAATCCGGGGTCGATCAACACAGCTTTTCCCTCTGCAGTGAGTAGGTATGTGTTTTCTAAAAATGGCCCAACTTCAAACTTTTGAATCCTCATAAATAGCCCCTATAAAAAAAGGGATACCGTGCATAACACAGTATCCCAATATGTTTAAAAACAGAATCTAAACTACTTCTTGCCGTAACGCTTGTTAAAGAGGTCGATACGGTCAGCTTTCTTCTTAATCTTCTTATCTTGGTTGTAGAATGGGTGATTTTTGGAATCAACTTCGCTCTTGTAAATACCATCCTCAGTTTCCATAGTACTGCGAGTTTTCATCTCGGTACCGTCACTCAGTTTTACTGTAATTTCTTTATAATCGGGATGTATTCCTTTTCTCATAGCTTAATCTAATTGGTTTTTATCAAAGACTTTTAAGATAAGGGTTACAGAATCGTTTTGCAATATATGATGTCACTCCATAAAGCTTTCATCATCGAGGTTTCCCATGCCTCCCAACATCGACCCCAACATATCGCTATAGGTTCTGTTTTCGTCCAGGTCTTCCTTACCCAGCATCGAGTGTTGGTGCAGCGCTTCGATCGTAAAATCCATTAACGGCAAGAGATCTTTCTTGTCGCCGTTCTTGTTCGATTCTGCGAAACTTTTTAGCCCTTCAACATTTTCAAGCGCCTTTTTGTACTCCATGTCACTCAACGAATCCGGTAGTTCCAGACTGTTACCGGCGGCAAACCAGTCCAGAATTTCTTTGTAAACATCCGGTTTCTGCTCCGGTTTTTCAGCGCGGGGATTGGGAAGCTTGGCTTTAAACATGGCCGTTACTGCTTTCCCGATGATATGCTTTGCTACATTTACCGCTCCCTCCTGCTCACCTTCATATACCAGTTCCATCTTACCGGTAAGCGCCGGTACTGCGTGATAAAGATCCGTAATGCGAACCGTAGTCTCGGACTCCCCATTAACAATAGCACGTCGCTCCGCCGCCGAAATCATCTGCTCCATGGCGGTGATCGTCATCCGTGTAGAAACACCACTTTTTTGATCGATATACTCACTATCTCGCGCATGGAAAGCCACCTCTTCCAGGATTTCGCGATAGAGTTCCGGAATATAGACGTCCACACCTGATTCCCTGTTACTCCACGCTTCCTGCCCCGTAATTTCTCGGGCTATCTCTGTTGTTCGCGGATAGTGCGTGATAATTTGCGAATCGATGCGATCTTTAAGCGGGGTGATAATATTGCCCCGATTTGTATAATCCTCGGGATTAGCGGAAAACGCCATCGACAGATCCAACGGAATTCGCACATTAAAACCACGAATCTGAATATCCCGCTCCTGCATAATATTCAGCAATGCAACCTGGATTCTCGGCTGCAGGTCGGGCAGCTCATTAATTACAAAAATTCCGCGGTTCGTTCGCGGAATCAGACCGAAATTAATCACCTCTTCATCGGCTAAAGTCCGTTTTTGGGATGCCGCTTTAATCGGGTCCAGGTCGCCAATCAAGTCGGCTACTGTGGTATCGGGCGTTGCAAGCTTTTCTCCATACCGGTAATCCCGATGAAGCCATTCTATGGGAGTTTCGTCGCCCTTTTCAGCAACCTGACGCTTAGCAAAAGCCGAAATGGGATTCAGCGGATCATCATTAATTTCGGACCCTTTTATCACCGGAATATTCTCATCCAAAAAATTCACCAGCATACGAAGCATTCGTGTCTTCGCCTGCCCCCTGAGCCCGAGCAGAATCATATCGTGCTTCGATAAAATGGCGTTCTGAACCTGTGGGATCACCGATTTATCATATCCCAAAATTCCCGGGAAAAGAGTTTCACCGCTTTTCATTTTGCGAATTAAATTTCGGCGCATCTCCTCTTTAATGCTCACCGATTCCCAACCGCTGCTTTTAAGTTCACCTATTGTTCGACTATCTGTCATACTCATAGTTCTCCATTTTTCTATTTCATCGGTATAACTCAAAAACAGGCTACTTCATTTCAACTGACTAATGTTTTGTCAATCATGAAGCTTCGTAAGCTCCGAGCGTTAGCGATTACCACGTTAGTGAAACCTGCAATGTTTCCTTATTATCATTGGCAGCAAAGGTAAGATTATGAAGCCTTTTTAAAGAAAACCATTGCGGGTTTTCCATCATTTGCTTTTTGACACTTCACTACTCTTTTTCGGACGCCAGGTAAATAGTGCGAGCCTTAATTTTTGTCTCCTCCCACTCCTCCCCGGCATCTGAGTCGCTTGTAATTGCCCCACCGA
>SKWF01000312.1 GCA_007129085.1 Balneolaceae bacterium
GTCTGCTTATTCTGCCGTAAACCAGGGACACTGCCACCCAAAAATTATTGGGGCACTTACGGATCAAGCCAGAACACTCACACTCACTTCCCGTGCTTTTTATAATAATGTACTGGGAGAGTACGAAAAGTACATCACTGAATACTTTGGGTTTGAGAAAGTATTACCGATGAACACCGGCGCTGAAGGTGTGGAGACAGCTATAAAAGTGTGCCGAAAATGGGCATATGAAAAGAAGGGCATTCTCGAAAACGAAGCGAAAATTATCGTATGCAGCAATAATTTTCATGGTCGCACAACCACCATCATATCCTTTTCGAATGATGCCGATGCACAGAAAAATTTCGGTCCCTACACTCCGGGCTTTATCAAAGTAGAGTACAACAATCTTGAACAGCTTGAATTGGCCCTGAAGGAAGATAATGTAGCCGGATTTTTGGTAGAACCTATACAGGGAGAGGCCGGAGTTATGGTTCCCGATGATGACTACCTGAAAGAAGCACAGAAACTCTGCAAAAAACATAACGCCCTTTTTATTGCCGATGAAATACAGACGGGAATTGCACGAACGGGTAGCCTTCTCGCTGTTTGCGGCAACTGCAACTGCCAGGGTCATTGTGAAAGGCAGCCTGAAACGTATGTGAAGCCGGACATTTTAATTTTAGGAAAAGCCCTATCCGGTGGAGTCTATCCCGTGTCGGCAGTATTGGCGGATGATAACGTGATGGATGTCATCAAACCGGGACAACACGGCTCTACATTTGGTGGAAACCCGTTGGCTGCAAAAGTTGCAATGGCTGCACTCGACGTGGTAAAAGGTGAAAAACTTGCCGTTAATGCCAGAAAGCTGGGGGAATTTTTCCGTAAGGAGATGAACGCGCTGAAAGAACAGACCGACCTGGTGAAAACTGTTCGCGGTAAAGGGTTGTTAAACGCCATTGTTATCAATGATACCCCGGAAAGTTCTACAGCTTGGGATCTCTGTGTAGCATTGAAAGATAACGGTCTGCTTGCCAAACCAACCCACGGCAATATTATCCGGTTTGCACCGCCGCTTGTGATGACTGAGGATCAGCTAAAAAGCTGCATCTCAATTATTAAAAAAACCTTTCTTGACTTTAAAAAGTAAAACCTCATTATTCGTTACAGGAGCTAAATAAAAAAATTTAAAACACGATTATGCAAACGCTTATAAAACCTCAAAATGTTCGTGATGTTCTGAAAAAACATATCCTGGCTGATGGATATGACATGGTACTCGATCTTGAAAAAAGTAAGGGGGCCTACCTTCATGATTCCATTTCCGGAAACGACTATCTCGACTTTTTTACGTTTTTTGCTTCCAATCCGCTTGGAATGAATCATGAGAAGCTGGCCGCTGATCCCGATTTTATTCAAACCATCGGAAAAGCTGCACTCAACAAGCCATCAAACTCCGACGTTTACACCGAAGAGATGGCCCATTTTGTTGAAACCTTTTCGCGAGTGGGAATACCGGACTATATGCCGTACGCATTTTTTGTTTCCGGTGGAGCGCTTGCTGTAGAAAACGCCCTGAAAGTTGCGTTTGACTGGAAAGTTCAGAAAAATTTTGAGAAGGGTTATAGAAAAGAAAAAGGCCACAAGGTGCTACATCTCGACAAAGCGTTCCATGGCCGTAGTGGTTACACCATGTCGTTGACAAACACCGATCCCAACAAAGTTAAATATTTCCCGAAATTTGATTGGCCGAGAATTCATAACCCGGCAATTCAACACCCGTTGAATAAAGAAAACCTGAAACAGGTTGTGAAAGAGGAAAAGCAGGCACTTGCCCAAGCTCGCCGGTACTTTGAGATGTATGCCGATGATATCGCCTGCATTCTGCTCGAGCCTATACAGGGCGAAGGCGGCGACAACCATTTCCGCAAAGAGTTCCATGAGGGACTTCGGGAACTAGCCGATGAATTTGACGCCCTCTTGATTTATGATGAAGTACAGACCGGCGTGGGGCTTACCGGGAAATTTTGGGCGCACGAACATTATGTAGTACCTGATATCTTAGCCTTTGGTAAAAAAGCACAGGTTTGTGGAATATTGGCAACCGATCGGGTTGATGATATTGAGACCAACTGCTTCCACGTATCATCTCGCATAAACTCCACGTGGGGTGGTAACTTGGTAGACATGGTTCGGTTTGATCGAATTCTGCAAATTATTGAGGAAGAAAAACTGGTAGAAAATGCTGCCAAAACCGGTAAGCATCTTCAGAAAAGCCTGAAAGAGTTAGCTGATGAATATGAGCATATCACCAATCCGCGAGGTGAAGGGCTGTTCTGTGCAATCGACCTTCCGGACAGCCATGCACGAGATGCTGTAATCCAAGATTGCCTTGAAAATAAACTGATGATTCTTGGATGCGGACCAAAATCCATTCGATTCCGCCCGCCACTTACCATAAGTAAAGATCAGCTTGATGAGGGACTTGAGACTCTTCAGAAAAGTTATAAATCAGCCCTGGGACGCTGCCCGGTTGCTGAATAACTGTAAGTAATTCTTGTGTCTTAATAGAAACGCGAAGTCTTAAGAGACTTCGCGTTTCTTAGTTTTAGAGGCGGTATAAAAAGACCTGTCAGCATGCACGGTGATTTCCGTGTTTCTGACAGGGTCGTGATTTTACTCTGAACTCAATTCAAGACGCTGACAGATCAGTCGGGTGCTTGTCTACCAAAGCAA
>SKWF01000248.1 GCA_007129085.1 Balneolaceae bacterium
GAGGGAGATCTATCCATCCGAGGACTTGGCCTGCGGCTTAGCGGCACCGTGGCCGATTGGGGAGAAGGAGCTCCGGAACTCGATCTTCAATTCTCTTCCAGTTCAGATAACTTTGGCGAACTTTTACGACTCGCCCCACCCGAATTTGACGAGCAGCTTGAAGGCCTCGAAACCCGCGGTTCCCTCGTGCTTGAAGGGTCTGTTAATGGACGCTTTACAGAAGATGATCTCCCCCGGTTTGACCTCTATGTAGATGTACGCGATGGCTACCTGCAAAACCCGGATCTGCCCGATGCCATCGAAGATATTGAGCTGGAGATAACTATTAATAACGATCTTGCAACCATCGAGCACTTTCGGGCGCGAGCCGATGAAAATCGAGTTTCTGCTTCCGGATCTATCGAGCGTCCTCTCGAAGAGGACGGCCTCTTTTCACTGGAATTTGATGGAGATGTGGATCTCGCCACGGTCAGCAACTTCTACCCTATTGAAGAGTTTGGCGTACAACGCCTCGGCGGATTACTGGCAGCAAGCGGAACCGCCAACGGGCGGCTGGATCAACCCGAAGAAGCGTCATTTTCCGGGCAATTTTCCCTTTCCGATGGCTCTTTACAGTATCAAGACGTTCCCAACGCCATTGAGGATATCAACGCGATTATACAAGCAAATCAAGATCGTGTGGTAATTGAAGAGTCCGGGTTAAGGGCTTCAACGAACCGATTTTCGATGTCAGGAAGTGTAGATTACCCGCTGGATGAAGATCGCCTGAATGTAGATCTCACATCGAACCTCGATTTTGATCTTGCCACCATCAAAGACTTTTACCCTATTGATACCGACACGCTCGATATGCGCGGAAATTTATCTGCAAATGTAACACTTCGTGGAAATCCCGACCCGGACAATCTCGAAAATCTACTCCAGCAAAGTACGTTTGAGCTTCAGAACGGCTATATCGCTCACAAAAGTTTTGGACGGCCGATTGAAGATCTCGTTCTGGAAGCAGAGGCTACATCAACCCGACTGCAAATTTCCCAGGCGCGATTCCGTACCGGCGAAAACAACCTCGCCATGTCCGGTTCAGTTGCGGATTATCTGAGCGATGATCCACAGTTTGACCTCTCGTTTGACGGAAATGCACTGCTCGGCGACATCGCAACCTACTACCCATTGGAGCCGTGGATTGAGGAACTGACGGGTGATGCCGAAATGAGGCTGAATGCACAAGGACCGGCCGGAGATCCGTTTCAAATTCAGCTGAACGGCCGGATGGAGGTCAGTAATGTAAGCGCACGAGGTGATTCGCTGCCACTGCCCGTTACCGATTTGCGCGGAATTCTCAACATCACCCCGACTGAGATGAACCTCGAAGATTTTTATATGAATTACGGGTCATCCGATATTGTCCTCGAAGGGACCCTCGAGAACTATCTAGGATTTCTGCAAGAGCATGAAGATACGTCCACCATGCCGGCTATTTCGGGATCGTACAGAAGCGATCTCCTCGACATGGATGAAATGATTGACTGGGATGAAGAGGCCGATCCTAACGAGCCGATTCCCATTGAGCTGCCAAACCTCACATCTGTGGTAACTGCAGAAATTGGGGAGCTGATATTTTTCGGTATCTCCATAACCGACATCACAGGCCAGGGACGCACCACTCCCGATCAAATCTTCATGGAAGATGCCCGCGCTACAATGTTTGATGGCACCGCTACGGGCGAAATGGAGTGGAATGTTCCGCGGCCCGATCGGTCGGATATTACGTTTAACGGAGAACTCAGCGAACTTACGGCAAGCGCCTTTTTCCGCGAAACCGGCTTCCTAGGCGAAGACAGCAACTTCCACGAATATATATCCGGTGATTTCAGCACGGAAATCCGATATTTCTCCGAACTCGATGAAACCGTAACGCCCGATATGACCACCACAGATGCCGAAGGAAATTTTGGAATGACCCGAGCCAGCCTCAATAACCACCCGATTCAGGAGCGCGTTGCCGATCTGTTTCGGGCTGATGAACTTCGACGCGTAAATCTGGATGAATGGAACGCAAACTTTACGATTCAAGACACCGTGCTGACCCTTACCGATTTCCGTTTAACCAGCGATAACATTGGGCTTGAACTCGAAGGAACACAGCATATGGTTACCGAAGTGTTGGACTTCAAAGCCACCATATTCCTTCCTGAACAGTTTAAAAGCACCATTGCGAGCGTAATTTCAAACCGTGCGGCGGATGCACTTCAACAGGATGATGGCACTATTGCCGTTCCCCTTTTAATAACCGGTACTTCCGAAGATCCACGCGTACGGCCCGACAGCAGCATCATCCAGGATATTATTGAGGATACACTCAGAGATGGCGCCCGGGATGCCGTTCGCCGAATTTTTGGTGGAAATTAAACAACTTTTCCCTGCACTTTTCTGTATACCACGAATAGTGCAGGGCTTTCCTCCTTTCCACTTCATCAAATAACCAAAGCAGTTTCCTCATCTGTTTTGTATTTTGGATCTGAATTTTTCAAATCATTATCTATGGACAACAATTATATCACCTGGGGACCCGACCCCGTCATATTTACCATCCCCCAATTTGAACTACCTATTCCCATCTCCATTTTTGGGCTGATTCTTGCAGCGATCCTTTTCTATTTCGGGCTGCAAAAATTAAAAGCAGATGCTCCCAAAAATGAATCCCCCGCTGAATGGAAAGGCTGGGCATTAGCCATAGGAGCATTTATTGTAGGTCAACTGCCATTTTTACTTATTCAATCACCATCACTCGAAAATATTGGCCCTATTGAGCCCCGTTGGTACGGCTTGATGTTCGCTTGTGCTTTTATATTCGGCTATCTGATCACATCAAAAATGTACAGCCACGCCGGACGAACCCAGCAAGAGCTCGACCGGCTCCTGATTTATGTACTTATCGCCACGGTGATTGGTGCACGCTTGGGACACGTCATGTTTTACAACCCCGATTTTTATCTGCGAAATATTCACCTGATACCACAGGTTTGGACCGGTGGACTTGCAAGCCATGGAGCGGCAATCGGTATTATTATAGCGATGTACTTGTACGTTCGTAAAACGAAAAAAATGACCTTTTTCTGGCTTGCTGATCGAGTTGTTCCCGGAGTGGCTATCGGAGGAATGTTTATCCGAATCGGTAATTTTATGAATTCCGAAATACTGGGGCGCGAGACCGATCTGCCATGGGCCGTTGTTTTTGAAATCGCCCCCTCACTCGAAGCTGCTGAGCGGATGATTCCCCGGCACCCTTCCATGCTGTATGAATCGCTGCTCTGTATTATTGTTTTAGCTGTGCTCTGGTTTATCTACAAAAAATATCAAAACCGCCCACCTGAAGGCTCTCTATTTGCAACCTTCCTGGTCATGCTTTTCACCGGACGATTCCTGATCGAATTTACCAAACTGCACCACTCAGAGTTTGAAGCAAGCTGGGCGCTGAATATGGGGCAATGGCTCAGTATTCCGCTCGTAGCTTACGGAATTTGGGTACTTGTGAAACAGGTTGATTGGAGTAAACAGGGGAAGTAGGAGTTGAAGAAAAACTCCAAGGTTTACCAAAAAAGGGTGTCATCCCGCACCTGTCTACCGAAGCGCCAGCGCAGGCAGGCTTGATCCCTTGTGCTGAATTTGTTTCAGTGCGGCATCTTCTACAGTAGATCAACGGTAATTATCACCCAGTTGATGGACTAATTTTCAATACGGTGGTGTTGCCCCCTCTTGTATTCTCCCCCACCCGCGGGGGAGAAATACCAATTAGATTAAAAATCATAAGCCCCTCCCTGTTTCGTTCTTTTGCGAAATGGGGAGGGGTTTGGGGTGGGGCAAAACCGCTACGGCACCATGTCGCTGAGGGTTATGTACAACGGGCAGTGAGCGAAGCCATCCCGACGGCTTTTGATTCGGAGCTTGCCCGTTGATTTGTTTGAAGTTTAATGCAAAAGAATCTACTTCCATTCCCGGGCAAGCTGCCCGGGGTACCTGGGTACCTGGGTACGTGTACAATTTTAGCAAGTAACATAAATTCCCCAGCGTCCCCGCACCACTGCGGTTCATCACGAACTTCCCCAAATAAAGGATAACCAATAACGAAGGAGACCCCGCATCTCCGCTCTACTTCGTACCTGCAGGCAGAAGTATATCCAACTTGTTGCTATCCATCAGAGAAGTTTCGACACACAGGCGTGCGGGGTGACGCCTTGGTGGTCACTAGGTTGAAAATAAATTTAGAGACATGACAATTTTAATGATGATAGTCCTTTTCTCACGCCCTTTTGAACAGTCTTAGGTCTATTATTAGACTAAACTATTCCTAAAACATAAACTGGAAATTTCCACTCAGTCCAAAGCTCTCCCCGTCTTCGTGGAAATCAGCCAGTGCATTTATCTGCAGGGTGATAACTGATGTTGCAAAGTGGTTCCAGCCCAGAACAAAACGGTTGGAGTTAGAATCCGTAACGTCGTATGAGAGGTGATCCCAGCGACCCACAACTTCATTTTGGTCGTTAATTTTGTTTCCAAGTGTGGCATACATTCCGGTGATCCGCTCGTTGGCTACCGACCCCTCTTCAAAACTGGTTTCCAGAAATTCAAACGTTCCAAACCACACATCAGAATCGAAGGTAGCGTACGCACCGTAAATCAGCCGATCTGTTGCGGTGATACCCGTATTTCCAACAGCATGATCTTCGGTGTTGTTGATGGCACCATTTGCCCCGATATACAGAGATTTGCTGCCGCCAAGATCAGCGGTGTACCCCAGTTTTGCCAGGTACATAAAGTAGCCGTCGTTATTTCTATCAAAACCCTGCCCATTAAACATGGAGAGATTGTAATCGAAATTACCGAGATCACCTTTTGCCGATACACCAATTTCACGAACGTTATTCAGGGTACCCACCAATCGAGCACGGTTAATCACATCCGTAGCGCCGGGGTTCGGTTGCAGGTCGAGTGCGATATCCGGCTTTTGGATACCTGCTACAATTTCAAACTCTTCGGCAAATTCGTAGCCGACGTTAATATCGAGCAGACTGAAATCGCGGGAAAAATCCATCTGGAAAAAGTAGTTAAAGTTGTTATCCAAATCGCCGTGCATAATTAACAAACCGTTTCCAAAACCGAAGCTTCGTCCACCGTTAAAGTCATCATTTTCGAATGAAAAGTTTGCCCGCGATTGTAAAAGCAGACTCACATTAAACGACTCATTTTTGAGCAAGTTCGTCATCTCATCAGTCAACGGTTCATCCGACTGAGCAAATAGATTTGAGAATGAAAATATAGTTAGTGTAACAAGTAGTAATAGGGACTTCAAATAGGCCATTTTACCTTATTAATTCTTCTAAAATTTATATTTCGGTTAAATTAAATCGTTTCGTTGCATCCCTTTTTAAGCGGAGAAATTCCTTTGAGAGCATTTTTTGTTGTCTGTCTGTAGATTTTTGGAACTCCCATGTAAAAATACATCCGCCGGGAAAGCAGCCATGAAGGTAAATAATATCAACCACACCTTCATATTTAATCCCCTGCCTATATGTAGCTATTTTATATTGACTTGTCTGGGGGACTCTATCCTGCTTGAACCGAAACTCTCCAACCCTCTCTCTTTCATCAAAATAAAAAAAAGCCGCCGGACCGGTTTGATGGAAATCAATCCAACAAACAGCCCAACGGCTTCTTTGGCAATTATTTCGTTATCGCTTTACATGCTGATGATTTAAAACTGAAACTGGAAATTACCGCTTAGTCCAAAGCTTTCGCCGGCGTCATCAAATTCTCCAAGAAGATTTACCTGGAAACTAATTACGCTAGTGGCCTGATGATTCCACCCCAGTGTAAACAGGTCAAAATCACGGTCAGCTACATCCCAATTTTGATGTTCCCACCTGGCAAGTACTTCATTCTGATCTGAGATTTTATGACCACCCGTTAAATAAAATCCGGTAATCGTTTCGTCCACCAACTGTCCGGCTGGGGTAAGTCGTGTATCGAAATTGGTGCCAAGCAGCTCAAAAGACCCGAACCAAACATCACTATCGTAATCTGCAAATACTCCATACGCAATTCGATCGCTCATAGAGAATAGCCCTGTATTACCCACCGGTTCATTTTGGCTCGTATTTAAGAATCCATTACCACCCACATAAAGTGATTGGTTCCCGCCCAGATCAATATTATATCCAACTTTTGCCAGGTACATAAAGCGGTCATCATTTCCGAGAGTTCTCAATCCAAATCCATTATAAACAGATACGGTATAATCAAAATTGTCAACGGTACCCTCAGCACTTATCCCAATTTCACGTGAGTTCAGCATGGTACCAATTAACCGTGCCCTGTTAATGAAATCCGTATCACCGGGGCTTGGCTGCAGATCTAACCCAATATCCGGTTTCTGGGCTCCGGCTTTAACAGAAAATTGTTCAGAAAATGTATATCCAAGAGCAAGGTCAATCACTGGTCTCTGCCGCAGAAATTCCATCTGAAACGTATAGTTAAAATTGTTATCCAATTCACCACGGAATGAGAGCCTGCCAACACCTAGTCCAAAACTCCGGCCATTGTTAAATCCATCTTCAGAAAACGAATAATTAGCGGTTGATTGAAGCAGTATTCCAACATTGAAAGGATCACTTTTAAGCAGATCAGTCATTTCATCGGTGAGTGGCTCATTGGTTTGAGATAAACCCGATGAAACTGTTAGAAAAATAAAGGTTAGTAGCAGTATTAATTTTTTCATGATTGAGAATGATTTAGAATTTATAAGGTACTTTGTATTTATACCAAGACAGTAAAACTGTTATCCTACCTGCTATGTTCCAATCTTTTACGGCCTTCTTGTTAGAAATAGAGTTGAGCTTATCGTACATTTACAGAAACATCAAATAACAAATAGAGAGCATTTTTGAAAAATATCAAATTTGGCACCGACGGCTGGCGAGCAATTATTGCGGATCAATATACATTCGAAAACCTGACATTTGTTGCGCAGGCAACAGCCCGTTGGATTACAGAGGAAAAAGTTACAAAAAATGGAATTGTCATCGGCCACGACGCCCGGTTTATGGGGCGTGAATTTACTGAACATGTAGCTTCGGTATTCGCTGCAATGGGAGTTCCCGTTCGCATGGCAGACAGCATTACTCCCACACCGGCCGTAAGCTGGGGAGCATTGAATTTTGATGCTGTTGGCATCGTAATAACGGCCAGTCATAATCCACCAAACTACAACGGATTTAAAATTAAAGCGCCCTTTGGTGGATCAGCCACCCCCGATCAAATTGCGGCCGTTGAAGCGCGATATGATCAATTTGATCCGGATTTAGAAGTTGCACCGTACAAAACCTATTTGAAAACCGGCCGGATTCGAGAAATTAATCTAACGGAGCAGTATACCGATGTGATTCGGGAACGGATTGATATAAAAGCTATTAAAAATAGTGGAGTACGCATTGGGCACGACCCGATGTTCGGCTCCGGAATGGGGGTAATTAAAGCACTTTTGGGTGAACAGGTTTATGAACTGCATGGAGAGGTGAATCCATCATTTAAAGGAACAGCTCCCGAACCGATTGAGAAGAACCTGGAGGAATTTTCGACGTTCATCAAACAGAACAATTGCCAAATTGGAATTGCAAACGATGGAGATGCCGACCGAATCGGCCTGATGAATGAGAACGGTGAGTTTGTGGATTCACACCGAATATTAAGCCTGCTCGTAAAATATCTGCACCGGGAGAAGGGATTGAGCGGCACCATTGTGAAAACATTTTCAACCACTAATATGCTCAACAAGCAGGCGGAAAAGTATGGGCTGCCGATTGAAACAACCCCGATTGGGTTCAAATATATCGCGGAAAAAATTGTGAACGAAAATGTACTTGTAGGCGGCGAGGAGTCCGGCGGATTGGCCGTCAAAGGCCATATTCCTGAGCGGGACGGACTTTTTATTGGCCTGCTCATGACGGAAATGATGGTAAAATCGGGCAAAAAGCTGAGCGAACTCGTCCAAGAACTATTTGATGAGTTTGGCGAGCACGCCTACTATAGAAATGATATGCATACTGAAGAGTCGAAAAAACTGGCCATGATTGACCATTGTGAAAACAAAAAAATGGATGAGATTGCCGGCCTGAAAGTTGTTGACTGGCAGTTTACTGATGGCATCAAACACCTGATGGAAGATGGTTCGTGGCTACTGGTGCGTCCTTCAGGTACCGAACCGGTACTTCGTATTTATTCCGAGGCACCCACTGCAGATCAGGCGCGCAAACTGGTTGATGAAGCCAGTAAGAAAGTAGATACTTTTTAAAATATACTCTTGTGAAATGGCTGAAGAGAATTCTAAAAGCGCACTCCCTATTTGGCTTACCTCAATCTGTGGCGGTGCCTTAGCACTTGGAGCCATAGCCCAATTTACGCCGTTATTGCCGGGCAGTATTGCTATCGGTTTCTACCTGATTTCGTACGCCACCGGTGGATACGAAGGGTTCCTGAACACCTTTAGAGATTTTCGCAACTGGGAGCTGAACATCGATTTTTTGATGATTGCAGCGGCCATTGGTGCGGCCACGCTGAACCAGTGGATCGAGGGGGCTATTCTGCTGTTCCTCTTTTCGCTTAGCGGAGCGCTGGAAAGTTACGCATTGGGAAAAAGCCGGAATGCCATTCACTCCCTGTTAAAACTTCGGCCAAATCAGGGGCTTAAACTGCTGCCCGATGGGTCAGAAAAACTGGTTCCTATTGAGGAGCTTGCCATCGGCGACACGGTAATAGTAAAACCGGGCGAGCACATTCCCATTGATGGAACCATCACGCGTGGTGAGACAACGGTAGATCAGTCTGCGATTACCGGAGAGAGTATTCCGGTGCCCAAAGAGAAGGGCGATAAAGTTTTTGCCGCTACGCTTAATGAGAACGGGGTGATCCACCTGGAGGTAACCAAACCGGCAAAAGATACCACCGTTGCAAAAATTATTGAGCTGGTTGAGAGCGCACAGAAAAACCAGGCGAAAACACAGCGTTTTCTCGATACGTTTGAACCCCGATACGCAATCACCGTTGTCATTGCGGTTATTCTGCTAATTCTGATTCCCTGGGGACTTCTGGAACACGATTTTGACAGTACATTTTACCGGGCTATGACGGTTCTGGTGGTAGCATCGCCCTGTGCGCTCATTATCAGTACGCCGGCATCTATTATTTCAGCGATTGCCAATGGAGCCAAAAACGGAATTCTGTTCAAAGGCGGAGCGCATGTTGAGCAGACTGTTGGCATCAATACTATTGCGTTTGATAAAACCGGAACACTAACACAGGGAACACCACAAGTTACCGACCTTTTCTCTTTTGATGATAATTCCGAACAATTTTCGACGGAAAACGACCAGATCAATGAACTTCTTGCCATAGCTGCCGGCTGCGAGCAGCACTCCGAACACCACCTTGCCGAAGCAATTGTTCAAAAAGCGGCAGAGGATAACATCAAACCGTACCCCGTTGAAAATATGAAAGCTACTCCCGGCCAGGGTGTAGAGGCAGATTTCGATGGTGTAAAAGTTGCGGTGGGAAATAATAAAATGTTTGAAGGTTCTATCACCGGCTGGAATGAAGCGATTCCCGACAAGGCAGAAGAACTGCGTAAAGATGGGAAAACAGTTGTGTATGTGGTAAAAAATGGGCGGCCTGTCGGTATTATCGCGTTGGCTGATCAAGTTCGCCCGGCGGCTGCGCAAATGATCAGGCAGCTGAAAAAACTGGGTATCAACAAAATAGTTATGCTTACGGGAGATAATCGTGGCGTTGCCGAAGCGATTGCCAAGGAGCTGGGAATTGATGAGGTGTATGCAGATCTGCTTCCCGATGAGAAAGTGGATAAAGTTGAAGAGCTTAAAAAGTCAGGAATGGTGGCGATGGTTGGGGATGGCGTGAATGATGCCCCCGCCCTGGCAACGAGTCACCTCGGCATTGCCATGGGTGCGGCCGGAACCGATGTTGCACTCGAAACAGCCGATGTGGTTTTGATGGGCGATGACCTCACAAAACTGCCCTACCTGCTCCGTCTCTCCAGAAAATCGAAGCGGGTTGTTTGGCAGAATATCATTTTCAGCATGGCCGTAATCGTAATGTTGCTGTTTGGCGTATTTTTAATCGACCTACCGCTTACCCTGGGTGTAATAGGCCACGAGGGTAGCACACTGTTGGTTGTACTGAATGGGCTCCGCTTATTGGGGCGGGGCGGTTTAGCAGATAATGTATAAGCGGTTTTAATAACGATTATCAAATACGAAATAATTCAACCATTATTCATTAGTATTTACAACAATACTAATCACATTACCCTATTTTACAGATATGAAGAAAATTTTCGGCACCCTACTTTTCTCACTACTTTTGCTTGTCAGTTGTTCTGATGATAC
>SKWF01000055.1 GCA_007129085.1 Balneolaceae bacterium
GAGGAAAAAAACTTCATAATATCTATATTCTCGGTTATTTTAATGACACAAAATTATCCACTCGACAACACAATTCCTAAGTTCATTTTTTGCCTTCATCCACAATATGTAAATTTATAGATCTGCACTGGCAATTCTATACCCGAAATCGTTACTTTTGACCTGCCATTATCCGGAACTTAAACCTGTCAATTCTCACGCTCTGTGAATCGTTTTTTCACCTGCTTCGTTTTATTATTTTCGATTTTTTTGGTCCAGCAAGTCGAAGGACAAAGTTCGTCTGATCTCGCTCCAATACCCAACGTATATCTGGATTGTGATGCCTGTGATGTGAACTATGTGCGTACCAACATCACATTTGTGAACTATGTTCGCGACCAGGACGATGCATCGATATATCTTGATATTGATGATCAGCGAACAGGTGGTGGAGGTCGTGAATACATTCTTCGGTTTCGAGGTATGCAGCATTTTGAGGGAATTAACGACACCCTTCGCTACGTCTCTTCCAGTACCGATTCGGGTGATGAACGTAGAGTTGGGCTTAATCGCCACATCAAAATTGGGTTGATGCCGTACGTAACCCGAACGGTGGCAATTCGTAATCTCGATATTTTTTACGAAGAACCTGATGATGCAGATGATGATACCGATGATATTGATGACCCCTGGGGAGGCTGGGTATTTGATGTGAATCTCAGATCGAATATGAACGGGGAGGAAACAGAAACTAATTTCGGGTTATACAGTGGATTTGAAGCAGAAAGAATTACCGCTACGTGGAAAATACGGGCCCGGGCACGGGGTGAAATTCGACGACGAACCCTCGACCTGACTGACGAAACATTAAATATCAATCGAGATTGGGGAGATTACTGGTCTATGGTAGGTTACAGCCTTACTGATCGCTCCTCATTAGCACTTTTCAATCGGGCACGATTTAGCCGAACCGGTAACATCGCTCTTGAAACATACTTGGCTCCTGCTATAGAGTACAATTTCTTCCCTTATGAGGAATATCAACAGCGCCGTTTTATTGTGCAATATCAACTAACTCCATCCTACAGGCGCTACTACAACACCACAATATTTCTAAAAGATTCAGAGTGGATAATGTCACAGGAGATCTCCACTCGTCTGCGATACGATCAAAGCTGGGGACGGATTGATATACGTCTCTCCGGAATGCACTATTTCCACGATACGTCCCTTAACCGAGTTGAGATCAATCCATCCTTCAATATTCGAATTATCCGTGGACTATCCGTTAATCTATCCGGCAGATATAGAATTATTAATGATCAGCTCTCTCTCGAACTGCCTACGGATGTAGATCCAAACGATCCCGGAGAAATTATACGTGGAGCACAACGGCCTACCTCTTATGATTACAGTATATCATTCGGTCTTTCCTATACCTTTGGATCTATTTATAACAATGTGGTAAACCCGAGGTTTTAGAATCTTGTCTATACGTCCTACTCTTTAACCACGTTCTACTTCAGTAATACGTATGTATCGTCATAGCATCGGTGCAGGAGTTTAAAAATTTATTAAGTCGTTGTTTTTTTAAACCTGTTTAAATTCCCCTAACCGGTTGATGCTAAATGGTTAATTGATATTCACCTCTGACTTTATATTTTACAATACACTGATTATTTATTGTACAAATAGGGTAAAACTCTATCACTATGCTTCTCAAATTACTGGTTACATTTCTATTTATTTTTCAGTTTTCCGAGCCGGCAACCGACAATAAAGCCTCCGAAATCCTCGAGGAAGGCCTTGAACTGGTTCAACAAGAAGCCTACGAAGATGCCCTGCTTATTTGGGCTGATGCCTACAGCACGCTGGAAAATCCAAGTCCTGCAATTGGCAGAGAGTTTGTAAAAGTAGCTACTGAACAGGGTATCAATGAATATTACGAGCTTGCATCCATTGTATACTTTTGGGGGCTAACCGCCGATGAATTTGAACCCACAAGTGAATCCCTTCAGTTAGAAATTTCCACACTGGAGCCGTTAATGGATGAGCAAGAGTATGATGAAATCTATTCCCTGTTTGAAAACGAAGATCCGGAGCTCTATGAACGGTTAACCTCTTTTTGGCAACGGATGAATCCGACGCCGGGGGCAGAACATAATGCCAGAATGATTGAACATTGGGAAAGAGTAGCTTACTCCCTGGAAAATTTCACCCGAAATGAATCTACCTCGTTCGGTACCGATGAGCGGGCTCTCAGTTATATTCGATACGGTGAACCGGACCGCCTTCATGAAGGCCGGTTAGATGTTACCCGGGGCCAGGTTGTATCCCTTAGCTCCATGCTCGATCCCAATGCCGATTCGCAATATATGGCCAACATCATCATGGATATTGGCCTGCAGCCTGAGTACGAGCTTTGGATTTACAATCAACCCAACCCCGAGATGAGGTTTAACCTGTTTAAGTTATTTGGTCAGCACCCCAATAGAGGTTTTGGCCGGGTCAGCCAGGTTGAAGATTTTATCCCATCTCAACACTTTTCATTTAACCCCGACAGATATCGAATGCAAAGTCTTGAAGGAGACGCTTCACCGGCCGGTATTAACCTTAATCCCGGTATGATCTACCTATGGTACTTTTACGAAGAGTTAGCCTCTCTGGAGCCCTATTTTGCCTATCATTTTCACACCATTTCATCCGAATGGGAATCTGCTGAGATGCA
>SKWF01000046.1 GCA_007129085.1 Balneolaceae bacterium
CGAGGATGAGGAGGCAGCATTAGACAGTTTGATGGAGGAATTTCCCAGTGCGAAGTTTCATCGGCAATTGAATGCTGACGATACAGGAGCGCTTTCGGTTTTTCGGGATGACTGGTCCGATATTAGGCAGGTAAAACTTCACCTGAAGGGGAGTGATTTTCAACTTCATGTATGGAAGATGCTGCTGAAAATTCCGGTGGGAAATCTATCAACGTACGGATCTATTGCAGATAAAATGGGCAGGCCAAAAGCAAGTCGGGCGGTGGGGAGTGCGGTAGGTAAAAATCCGGTTGCTTACCTGATTCCGTGCCATAGGGTTATCCGTTCAACCGGTGAGATTGGAAATTACATGTGGGGTGAAACCCGTAAAACGGCAATGATCGGGTGGGAAGGGGTAAAAGTTAACATGGATTAACTGCAGTATTTCGTTTCACTATTCCCATGTGATGGAACAAAGTGGGCGAATTCTTGTGTTAAATGGGTAAGTATAACACTCATAAAAAAGAGGAAGTCATGGGAAATCTGGAGATGAAAGGAAACTGGAATAAAATTAAGGGAAAACTCAAAGAGAAGTATGGAGAATTGACGGATAATGATCTCCGTTACGTGGAAGGAAAGGAAGATCAGATGCTTGGGGATCTTCAAAAGAAAACCGGAAAGACGAAGAAAGAGTTGTCGTCGGAAATCAAAAAGATTATTGATTCGTAATTCGTATTGATCTATTTATTTCCGAGGAAAATGAAAAGCGCAGGTTATTCGTGTAATCTGCGCTTTTTTAAATATGGCTATCAATCAGACCGATGCTTATTCTGTTCTGATTCGTGCTGTAGGCGTTGAAATATCACCGGACCGATGAGCGTCCACAGCGGGATGAGGATCCACAAGTTTCCGGCAAAGATGTTGTAGTGTTGGAGTAGATCATTCACATCGGCCCCTGAAATAAGCCCCATGACAGTTTCAAAAAGAAGTGTCATCATCAACCAGCAGAACCCAATAATCCACGCCTGGCGGGATGAAGGAATAGGCCGGTATATCGTGAGAAACCGAAAATAGCCGGCGAACAGTAGAATCAGTGTGATGGTGGATAGTTGATGTGCCGCCTGCTCACTCAGATATGGAGCAAAAAGTAACTCCCTCGCAATTCCGTTACCAATGGCAAGAATCATCATCCCGAACCAAAAAAAGAGATATTTAATAACCATTTTTTATGAATTACATTGCAATAGTTACAGATTTAATAAATCGTAGATTTTTATAAAATTAAATGTCTTCTATTAATGAAGTAATTCGAATTGTGAAATAGCTTTGTAAGTTGATTAAAGTAAGCTTCTATATCCTTCATCGAGATAAATTCCTGTTAAACTGACCCTGAAAATTATGACATTTACGAGCACAAATCCCTATAACGGAGAAGAATTAAAAACGTATCACGAATTTTCTGAAAAAGAGGTTAAAGAGACATTAGAACGTTCAAAAAAAGCTCATGAAAGTTGGAGAGATGTGCCGATTAGTGAGCGGTGCAAATTGCTGGCGAATGCAGCTGATGTGTTGAAAGAGAATGTTGATCGCTATGCGGAGACTATTACTCTGGAGATGGGAAAGCCGATCAGCGAGGCAAGGGGAGAAATAAAGAAGTGTGCCTGGGTATGTAACTTCTACGCCGAGAACAGTGAACAGTTTTTGGCAGACGAATTGATCGAAACCGATGCAGAGGAGAGTTTTATCAGTTATGATCCAATCGGAACCGTGCTGGCCATTATGCCGTGGAATTTTCCATTTTGGCAGGTTTTTAGATTTGCTGCGCCTACGCTAACCGCAGGAAATACAGCTCTGTTGAAACACGCTTCCAATGTATTTGGGTGTGCAGAGCATATCGAGGATATTTTTAAAGAGGCAGGGTACCCGGAAGGCGTTTTTCAAAACCTGATCATCCATCACGATAAAACAGAAGATATATTATCAAGTGATATTGTACAGGCAGTTACATTAACCGGCAGTGGCAGGGCCGGGAAATCGGTCGGGAGTCTTGCCGGAAAGTATCTGAAAAAATCGGTACTCGAGCTCGGTGGAAATAACGCTTTTATCGTTTTGGAAGATGCCGATATAGAACAGGCGGTAAAAACCGGAGTGACTGCACGGATGATGAACAGCGGACAGAGCTGTATTGCCGCAAAACGGTTCATTTTGGTTGGTGATATTTACGAGGAGTTCCTTTCTAAGTTTATCGATCAAGTAAAAGAGATTAAAAGAGGCGATCTGATGGATGAATCGACCGAAATTGGACCGTTGGCCCGGGAAGATTTAGCAGAAGAGCTCCATAACCAGGTGCAAAAATCGGTACTGAAAGGCGCTAAACTTGAACTTGGCGGAAACCGGGACGGTGCATTCCATGAGCCGACGGTGCTTACGGATGTAAAACCCGGAATGCCTGCATTTGATGAGGAGACATTTGGTCCTCTTGCGGCAGTAATTAAAGCAGAAGATGCGGATGAAGCTTTTAATCTTGCCGCTAATTCGAAGTATGGACTTGGTGTTACGGTGTTTACGGAAGATAGTGAGCGGGCACAGAAATATATAAGCCGTTCACCCGATGGAGCATATTTTGTTAACGAACTGGTTAAATCTGATCCGCGACTACCGTTTGGAGGAACTCGTGAATCCGGTTATGGTAGAGAGCTATCCAGAGAAGGAATCCGGGAATTTGTAAATAAAAAGACGGTCTATTTTAAGTAGTTTTAAGAGGTAGAAAGAGTGAGTGTGTTCCAAAAAACGGAAACCGGCACTTTCCGCGGTTCTATAGGCAGTAGATGCCTCGATGTGGAATGACTTTCCATTAAAAACTCATTTTTGAATCTTTTCTGAACTGCTGAAAAATCGACATATCTTAAAACCTGAAATCTGCCGTATATTGTTAGTAGCTATACGATAACAGCAAAAATTATATAAAATTTGTCCAAAACAGACGACAGACGAATAACACTAAACAGGGAGACCAACGAGAGCACCCGCAGGCTGAAAAAAAGTCTGAATAAGGTGAAATGGTCTCATGCGTTGATGCAGATTTTCTGGACGGCCGGCCCGGTTACCACCCTTGGGTTAATTGGCGGTTACTACATCGGCTACGGCACCATGCCATCAGTGCAGCTGCTAATCTACTTTGTAAGCTTCACTGTGTTTTCAGGGATATTGGGCCTGGTGGCTAAGGTGATTTATGATGGAACCAACGATCATCTTGAGGAGCAGAGTGAACGCGATATACTAAATGTAACAGATAAACTTGCTGATTTGATTCTGGTGACCCGAGATAAGGTGGTTCAAGGGTATGAGGGAGAAGCACGGCAGCGGGAGGCTGCACTGCAACTGTTACGCCGAGTAGATTTAACATCTTACGGCGTACAAATTGCCTTTACTGATCTTACGGGCGATCGCCGGATTGGAGAAATTATGGGGCAGATTTATGCTTATCGAAAAATAGGGCTGCAGACTAAAGTGCGAGAGCTATATGCGGAACATCAGTCGCATATTAACCGAATGATTGATGAACTGAATCAAAATTCTCCGCAGGCGGCTCGTGAGCTCAAAAAGTGGTTTACGGGTAATACATCCGGCCGGCTAAAATATGGGGTGCCGCGTGAAAAATATTTTCTACAGAGGATTATGTCGGCCATCGAAAATAATAACCCCTACCTGATGACTTATAGGGATGTGGAAGAGATGATGATTTTAGCATTTGAATTGATTAACGGACGGGAAATTCCCACGCTCACATTCAGCTACTCCGGAAAATGGAAATATGCATCTGTAGTGGATGAATTGGAAAGGAAGAGAAGCCAATACCGGGTTGCGCAAGCAAAAGGAGGGAATCGAATGCGTGCTCTTTCAGCGTATCTTGTAGAAGCTGGATACGCTTCTGGTGAACAGCTTCCCGAGGGACTCGACATCAGCCTGCTTATAGCGAGGGTTACGAGTGTGATGGATCGCCTTGCAGTGCAGGCCCGGCAAATGATAAAAAACAAAGAGACCGCGCCCGGAAAAGTAAAACATCTTTCGACCGTTCTGGAGAATTCAGTAGAGCTATATCGGTTGTCGTATGATGGGTATAAAGAGGTGTCGAAACGCCATCAAGAATTAGAGCTGGCATCAAAAAAATGGGAAGAGATGACGAAGCAGAGCGGAAAAACACCCGGCACTGTAAAAGTTGGGAGCGGTCGAAGAGGAGTTCGAATCAAAGAGAGTGTCATATTTTTGAACGAGGAGGAGCGGCTTGATGTATGCCGGCACCTTAGCTGGTACTTCGATAAAGAGGACATAAACAGGCAGAGCTATTCACTTTTTTCATCATTTGATAACCAAGGCGGAATGTCGGCCCGAAGATTGGCAGTAGAAATTGCTGTTGCCCTGGAGCCCCACATTAAGCTGTCAAAACCTGAGATTCAGCGAAATATTAATGCTACAAAAGCGATCTATCTGGGTGGGTTATCACCCGATATGAGCGCTGTTCAAAAACAAGAACTCGGCATAAGAATGGCAAAAGAGGCCGATAATGAAATGGGATTAGCGGCTATTCGCCTGGCGGATACACTGGTTCATCAATACAATGTGGAACTGGGGGAGGATGCAATCGAGTTTTTGCACTATAACTATAACGCCGGTTTGAAATCCCTAAAAAGAGTTGCCGAACGAAAAGAGACGATCAGAGATAAAGTTCGAAAAAAACATGCCATGCCGCCAGCATTAAAAAGCCCGAAACAGGGATGGTTAAAGAGTTTGAATGAGATTAAACGAGTAGCTTCAAAACTCTAATAATTTTGTTGAGAAGCAAATTTCAGGGTCAGTTTCCCAATCTATAGAAGAAAAGATTCATTTAATAGATGTTTTGCAAATAGTTGGGCTGTATATATTTGTATGATTTCTATGACATTGATAAGTGAAGTATATGATTAATTATTTTACCCTTACCTCTAAATTCCTTTATATTCTCGCGCTATAAAATTTGTCTACAGACATATTTAAAATGTGATTAAACGGTATGGAACAGGACCGAGAGTTTACGATGACTTTTCACATTCTTATGTCGCCATCCTTTGAATAAAAGCTGCTCAACACACTAAAATAAGTGTGTAGTAACAACAGCTTTGTTACGTCGGAAATAGAATCAAAACTTAATTTTTAGTATGAAAGAATTCTTCAAAAATTTCTTTGACAGGTATGGTCTGTCGTTCATCATGGTCGCGAGTTACTTTGGCTCCGGCTCAATTTTTATTGCCAGCCAAGCCGGTGTTGAATATGGGTATGTTCTCATATGGGCCGTGATAGGTGCAGTTTTGCTTGGGTTTATGGCCCAGGATATGAGTGCACGGTTGGGAATCTTTGGCGATACGTTGATGACCTTTATACGCAATAAACTTGGTAAACAGCTATCTCTTGGGATTGCGTTGTTCCTGTCGATTGGATGTATTGCATGGACTCTTGCACTAACCGGAGCCGTGGGGATGAGCTTTGAAGTGCTTACGGGAGGTGCCCTGTCATGGCAGCCGATAGCGGTTGTTACCGGTATCTGTGCAATTTTAGTAGGAATTATGAACTACGATTACGTAGAGAAAGTGATGACAGGAATGATGTTTCTGTTGCTGATTCTTTACGTATTTGTAGCCGGCGCAAGTGGCCCGGATATGGTAGAAGTTGCAACAGGTTTTGTACCCTCTATTCCGGATGTTGGAGCTATGCTTCTTGGTGCTGCTATTTTGGGTACAACCGCACTGTGGCCCAACTTTTTTCTGGAATCTATTCTTGTAAAACGAAAAGGATGGAATTCGAAAAAACATATGAAAATGATGCGTACCGACCTCACGATGGGGTATACGGTAGGAGGAATTATTACGGTGGCCATTATTATTGTTGCGGCTGCTGTGCTGCGCCCCGCAGGTTATACTGAACTTTCTACATTTACTGCACCCGGCGAAGCGCTCGAAATTGTACTCGGCCAATGGGCAATGATTGTATTTCTGGTTGGTGTAATTGCCGCTGCATTTAACAGCATTGTACCAATTATGTGGACGGTTCCGTTCATGATCCTCGAAGCACTTGATATCGATCATGAAGATGGATCCAGCCCCCTATTTAAGAAAATTTTTGCAGGTGGTATCCTTATCGGAATGTTTTCGCCGCTTGTAGCTCATGTAACCGGATTGAGCGTAGTTGAGATGATTACATTGTTCCCTGCTTTTAATGGTGTATTTGGCCTGCCGATTACCGCAGCTCTTCTTTTCTGGGCTGTAAACGACCGCAAATTGATGGGCAAAAATGCCAACGACTGGAAACTCAATTCCGTGAACGTCATCTTGGTTCTTTTCTCTGCCTATATTGCCGTAAATTCTGCACGTGGAGTACTCGAAGCGATTTTCGGCGGAATGTTGGCTTAATTGAAAATAACTAAATGACTTTTTTAAGCAGTTTATTATTTATTGGCAGTCTATCTCTCAGCCCGGAAATGGCGATACTATTTTTTATTATCGCCCTCGTTGGTGGGTTTTGTATCACAACCATCGGGCCGGGAGGGATATTTGTCACCATCGCACTCTTTGCGCTACTCCCGCTCGATCCCAGTACGGTAGCCGGTACGGCCAGTGCTACTTTTATAGCTACAGGAATTGTAGGCAGTATGGGGTACATCCGGTCCGGCCAGCTGAAAACAAGTGCCGCCATTAAAGGGGCCATTGTATTGAGTTTAACCTCAATTATCGGGGCATTTATTGGTTCACAAATCAACACCCTGCTCGATGTAGCGACATTTGCCATTTTGCTGGGGCTGTTTGTGTTCTTTACGGGACTGTTGATCCTTTACAGACAAAAGAACAAACTCCAGGCCGACAAGAAGCTGAAAATGGAGACTACCAAAGGCCTGGTTTTGTTGGGTCTGGTGGGAGTTGCCGTTGGCCTTCCGGGCGGTTTGCTGGGAGTAGGCGGGCCGGTATTGGCCGTTCCATTCATGGTGGTTCTGGGCGTTCCGATGCTCTTGGCCGTAGGATTGGCACAAGTTCAATCCATTTTTATTTCGGCGATGGCAACATTCGGCTATATGCTACACGATGCCGTGGATTGGTCGCTGGCCATTTATCTGACCATTCCACTACTGATCGGCACCGTTGCCGGATGGTATATGGCGCAGCGCATTAAAGTTCAAAAGCTGCAGGTGGCCCTCGCCATCGTGCTGGTTATCATTGGTGTGTACCTGATGGCCGGTGGAGCTACTCCCGGAACGGGCTGATGATGACGAGTTAAATAAAAATCTACGAAAGATTTAAGGCCGGTGATTTGATCATCGGCCTTTTTTATTTTCTATATCTTCATGTTTTTACTCTGCTTCCTTCACTGTTTTCCGATTGATCCGGTTGGGTTAAAAACCGTAATTGCCGCTGATAGGCCCGGAGCTCTTCCGGTTATGTAGTCCACTGACAATCTGCCCCGTAGATAAAGGACCACATCAATGTAGTTACCATTCATTAATCAGTGTAGGGTTACGGTCTGAACCGTTTAACTATGGTGAAATTAGCACCGTTTAGAGGGATTTATATTTTGGCGGTACTATCTTCATAGAATTGCAAGTGATTTATATAGACCGGCAGTTGAATAAGCAATAATTTGATCTACCGATAGAATGGGAGAATCAACGAGAAATCGTAGAAATACCATTTCGTAGTGTTCAACCTTTTATCGAGTGCAACAATCAAATAATTGAGCCAAGTGCTCAAGGTGTATCAATGAAAACAATCATTAATCTCATAGCAGCAGCAGTTCTCAGTGCCGTACTTTTGATGATCACACCATCAACTGTAAAAGGACAGGATTGTACGTGCGTGGAAGAGACAGAACTTCCTGATGAAGGTGCATATTTCCTGGATTTTATTCATGAGGAGGATTACCCCAATTTCATGCATATCTCCGGGTTAAAGAGATACTATAATATCGTATATGATGAATCAGCCCAAACCCCGACGTTGAGATCGTATCAAATACAAGGTAGTAGCAAAGGGGGGAATCTTATGGCTACCTATGACAAAGATGGAAAGTTAATCCGAGCGAAATATGTTACTAAAAATACCCGACTGCCCAAGCACATTACAGAGCACCTGGTAATGGATGAATACAAAGATTGGACAATGGTGAGTAACAAAGTTACCGTTCGCAATTTTGATCCTGAAAGCACAGAGTACCAAGTAAAAATGAAAAATGGTAAGCAAACACAGACGCTCCATTTTGATCGGTCCGGTAATCGAATTGATAAGCTTGCCCGTAAAAATAGACGTGTAGCTTAAGGAATAACTCTAAATGAAGGCCGTGCAGAAATGTACGGCCTTTTATTATTCATGTGCCGGTGCCACCTAAAGTCAGCGGTGGGTTTGCAGAAGAAGTCTATTCCGGTCTTCATGTTTGTTTGGAACTACAAAAATTTCCCCGTCTTTGTGTTGAACTGCGGCGCTCGTAAAATCTTGGATAATCTTGTTTGCTCCTGCTGCTAACAACGGTTGGGCAAGATGATTGTCGTTTACTCCCACCACAGTTGCTCCCGCACCGGCAGCGGCTTTAACACCCGCGATGGAATCTTCAAATACCACTATCTTCTTCGGGTTGATATTCAGCTTGTCGGCTGCTTTCAGGTAGCACTCCGGGTCAGGTTTTCCATTTGTTACTTGATCGGCAGTAACCATTACTTCAAATGGCGAAGGGAAGGAGAGCCCTTCAAGCATCCGGTTAACTTTTCCGGGCAGCGCACTCGTAACCAGGCCGATTCGAATATCGGCATCGAAGCACTCTTTTATAAATGACTCTGCACCCGAAATCATTTTATAGTTCGTCACGGAGGCATCATATTCTGCGCATTCGGTGATGATTTTTTCACGCGTCTCTTCGGGGAGTTCTGCAAACAGATCATTCACCGTTGGGCGAGCCGGACGACCATGAAATTTCAGCTCTCTGTTTTCAGTCGGCGGATCGATATTGTACTGCTCAAGTTTTTGTAGCCAAAATTTCTCTACATGCTCTTTACTGTCGATAATAACGCCATCCATATCAAAAATAACGGCATCATATATAGTCGGAGAGCTTTTTTTCATTACAGTCTAACGGTTATGGGGTTGATAACATCAAACCGAAACATACAAAGAAACCGGAGGATATAATTGTGTGATTGAAACCGTAAAGATTTGCTCTCTCATTCTAAATGTAGAGAAGAAGGGAAAAGGGTAGAAATAAAAAGCCCACACCGGTAACAGCGTGGGCTTACAGTTATGCGATATCTGAGATTAAAACCGGATTGATAACTCCGCAAAAATGCGTCTTCCAGGTTCCGGAAGATAATCACCGGATGGATTTACCCCGGGGTTAAACTGTCGATTCAGATGCTCGTAGTAATCTTCATCAAACAGGTTTCGAACACCGGCCGAAAATGTTACGCCCGGGTAGATTGATGAACTCAACGTCGTGTCAACCAGCCAAAACCCGGGAGTTCGAGACTCTCCAAAACTTTGATCGTAACGAGTCTGGGCAAATGCACGCCGCACGCTTAATTCAGGCAAAATCAGATTTTTCAGCAGTGATCCTCCAATATTTACTGATGATTCAAAAGGAGGAATTTCCGCAACGGGCGTATTTGTGTCGGTATATTCCGCCCACGTGTATGATCCGTTTAGTCCGATATACCAGCTCTGTGTTAGATCGAAGTTCATTCCGAGTTCAAAACCGGTAAAGAACGCATCTCCGCGATTTTGAAATTCGCGTACACCCGGAGCTGTCATACCAACAGGGTTCATCTCCGGGTTGATGACCGCCGAAATGTAGTTGGTCATATATGCGGCAAACAGTGTCGATTCCAGACTTAGAGCACCCTGTTCCGTTTTAAAAACCAAATCTGCTTGATTGTTGATCTCTGCTTTTAAATCCGGATTGCCGGCATATTCGTAACCATCTCTGCCAATCGTCAGGTAGTTGATATATCGCTCAGTTACATCAGGGCTGCGTACGCCTCGTCCCAGGTACAAACCCACGGTTGTTGATTCTGTAAATTGACGAGTAATACCCCCGCTGAAGCTGAAATTGAGATGTTCAGAGCGAACATCGGTATTTTCAAATCGAGGAGCGGGATCGTTGGAATCGGCATGATTCAGATCCAGCCGAGTTCCGGCCGAAAAGGTCCATTCCCCCGAGTAATGTTCCATACCGGAATAGAAACCGGCATTAAATATTGAGGCATCTTGCCACAGATTGTAGGTCATGGAATCACCTGCTCGGTCACCCATTTTAAACTCCAAAAAACGAGTTCCGGCAACATTCAGTTGATCAAAGCCGGCGGTAATGGTGTAGCTGCCTGAGCTGTACAATCCCTTCAGTGTACCGTGCAAACCGTAGGTTCCGGTTTCTGCCAAGGCTACC
>SKWF01000106.1 GCA_007129085.1 Balneolaceae bacterium
CCGTTTTACAGGATATACCGCTGGTGCCAATTACTATTTTGCAGGTCGCACTCGGTTGTCGGTGAATTACGAATTCCGGGATGATGAGATGAACCCGAATCTTGGAAATATGCTCACGATGCAGATGCAAATTGTTCTTTAAGAGATTCAATTAGCCCTGCGTGGTCGTGATGCAGGGTATTTTTGCTTGATGATAACTTCATCTGCCTGGAACAAGATTCAGCTAATAGTATTTTCAGACGGGTTGAGCGTTGAATATAGGGGTACGATTTGGCTGTCTATTTCGTTATATTATAGAACTGTGAAAGACGAAGTTCTTTCTGACGGCAATGTTCATTGACAATTTGGGGGTGTAACGGATTCGACGGGCTGCGTACAATTGCAGGCTGCATGCCGAGGATGACCGATGGTACTCGTAAATCAACCATCATGGACTTATGTAATTGACAACAATTACTCATACCGACTAGCTGCGTAAAGCAGCTGTCCGTTCCTGTGGGCGTTCGTCTATTGACCCTGCACGGAGCGCCGATTAGATAGACTTTTCCCAAGCGCGTGTCTGTCGCGTGGAAGGAGAACTTAATGCAGACTAGGTTGAAGTTGCTTTGCTGTTGAGCACTGCTTCAATCGAAACCTTAATCAGCAGCTAAGCATGTAGATGCTTGACGATTTACCTTCTCGGACCGGGGTTCAACTCCCCGCACCTCCACTTATCTGCTTACAGATTGTTAGAAAGCCCTGTACTTTATTTTATAAAGTCAGGGCTTTTTTTATATATAGATGTCTTTCTTTTTCAGAAAAACGCTTTTATTGCACCCCACAGGGCTGAAATAATTAATAAGACAGGCGCAATTTATTGTAAAAATATGATGACTTTGTAGTACAGCTCTTTGTATCGTGTTATTTTCTTAACTGATTTATTGGCTACTTGGTAGCGAAATAAAATTTATTTGTAACATTTATCCTCAGTTCTTCTCTCTTCATATAAGGAAAATTTGTAGGTATAGGCTATTATTTGAAATGAAAAATGCTCAAATCACACAATTGCTAAAAGAGGCCGGTGACGGTGAAGATGAGGTTTATAGTGAGTTAATGCCTCATGTGTATAATCAACTGCGTGACATCGCATATTCGCATCTTATAAAAGAGGCGCAAGAGCATACCTATAGTAAAACAGATCTAGTACACGAAGCTTTCATAAAACTTTTTGAGTACGAAAAAACGGATTATAAAGATAGAAACCATTTCTATGCGATAGCCTCACGCTGTATGCGTCAGATTTTAGTGGATCATGCCCGTAAAAAGCTTGCTGACAAACGGGGCGGTGATGCTGTTGAGGTGACGTTTATCGATCAAATGATGCAAGAGAAAAATGAGGCATCAAATCTAATTGAGATTGATGAAGCACTTAAAAAGCTTGAAATAGTGGATGAGCAGTTAGCACGCATTGTTGAGTATCGATATTTTGGGGAGATGAGTATTGATTGCACTGCGGATTTATTGGGGATTTCATCAAGTACGGTTACTCGAAATTGGAAAAAAGCCAGGGGATGGTTGTACAGAGAATTAAAAAAGCCGGTGGAATGACGCTATTTAATTCATAATCTCGCTAATAGGGTAAAGGAATACTTTAAACTGATAGATTGATATGCAAACGAATAGGTGGCAAGAGATTTCTAACGTGTTGGATGAAGTTCTGACGATTGATGAATCAGAACAGATTACTTACCTGGAAGAGAAGTATGGAGAGGATGAAAAACTGGTAGATGAGGTTAAGGAATTTTTACGCTCTATACAGGAATCGGAAGAAACCAGCTTTTTGGAAAGTGCCAGAGACGACAATGAAAGCCTTCTCAAAGATCTCAACCCGTCGGCAATTAGTGAGAGGCTTACATCGGGTGATCTTGTTGGAAGTACTGTAGGCCCGTATAAAATTACGGAACTCCTTGGAAAAGGGGGAATGGGCAGTGTTTATAAAGCCGTGAGGAATGATGGCCAATTTGATCAAACCGTGGCTATTAAGTTTATCAATATCCAAAATGCAAGTGAGCTTGCCAGAAACCGGTTTAAACAGGAACAGAAAATTTTAGCAAATTTGCAGCACTCCAATATAGCTATGCTGCTGGATGGCGGAGTGATGGAGAACGGGCTTCCGTACCTTATCATGGAATATGTAGAGGGTACGCGAATTGATTCCTACTGTAACAACAAAACGTTGAGTTTGCCTGATAGGTTAGCGTTGATTAAAAAGATTCTTGACGCTATCGAATATGCACATTCAAATCTTGTTATTCACCGAGATTTAAAGCCGAATAATATTTTAGTTACTGAATCCGGTGAGGTGAAAATTTTAGATTTTGGGATCGCAAAACTGCTGGATGAAGATGGTGATTTAAATGAACCACTGACCAGGACCGGCCAGCGGCTTTGGACCCCGCAGTATGCAGCACCGGAACAGGTACTTGAAAAACCCGCCCAGTTGCAGACCGATATTTATGCTCTCGGCATGTTGATGTATAAAATATTGAGTGGGAGCCAACCGTATCAGTTTAAGGAAAAAAGCATCCACCAGGTGGAACGGGCAATTTTAGAGGAAAACCCATCGCTGATGAGCCGCAGGGTGCAAGAAGTAGATAATGATAAAGTTTTGACAAACTTTGGCATTAAGAAAAGAGCTTTAGCTAAAGAACTGTCGAATGATCTGGATGCTATAGTAGCAAAAGCGATACGCAAAGAGCCGGAATACAGGTATTCATCTGTTTCGTTGCTGCTGGAAGATTTAACGAACTTCGAGAAGGATATGCCGGTAATGGCCCGGCGCGGCAACTTAACCTATCGGGCTAAGAAATACATCAAACGGAACAGACAGCCGATACTTTTCGCGGCACTTTTGTTGATGGTTATTTCGGGACTTGTATTTTATTACACGGCTCAGGTTAACGAACAACGGGTTGTTGCTGAACGTCAGGCAGCAAATTCACAACAAATGACAGAGTTCCTGGTTGGAATTTTTGAGAGTGCAAACCCACATCATCATGACGGAATGGAAGCCGGGCTTTCGGCACCTATTGGAGATGTGCTGGAAACGAATATCGACCGAATGGATGAGGAGCTGGAAGGGCAACCACTGCTAAGGGGAAGTCTTAAAACCACACTCGGAAAGATGTATCTGCGGCTTGGGGAGTTCGATCGGGCCGAAGTGCTGACCACGGACGCTATCGAATCACTCAGTTTGCTTGATATGGATACGCGTGAGGAGCTCGCATCTGCGCTGTATGAACTTGGCCGCGTTCATCAGGAAAGAGGGAATACCGAAATGGCTGACTCTCTGCTTCTGGAGGCGATTGAAATTCATGAGCGGACAGAATTGGGGCTTGCGGATGAACAGGCCCTTGCTGCTGTAAGTATGTATGCCAACCTGCAGTGGTTTAACCATGGAGATTTTCATACTGCAGATTCATTGCTGACCCAAAATTTAGAGATTCGGTACCAGCATTATAGTGATGATCCCGGTAATCTTGCTGTGGGGCACAACGACCTTGCGGCGATGAATCACGGTCGTGGAAGTTTTAGTGATGCGTCCTATCACTACCGGCAAGCTATCGATCTTTATCGGGAAGCTCTGGGGGATCATCCCTCAAAGGCAGTGGTTATGGGGAACTATTCGCAACTGCTAAAAGAGTACAACCGGCTTGATGAAGCCAGGGAAATACAGCAAAACTCTTTAGATATCCATATTGAATCTTCGGGAGAGCGAACAATTGACACAGGACTGGGATATGGGAATTTAGCAGATATCAACCTGCTGGAAGGAAATCTTGAAGCTGCAGACTCTTTGGTTACAAAATCAATAGATATTTTAACGGAAATTTATGGGGAGGTGCATCCGTTTGTAGGAAGGAATAAACTTATTCGGGCAAATATTTTGATGGAACAGGGGCATTTAACCGAGGCTGAAAATTTGAGTACAACTCTTATTGATGAATACCAACAGTTATACCCACCAACTCATGGCCGCCAATCTGACCCATTGCTGACCACAGGGAAAATTTACCTGAGGTTAGGGAATCCGGTAGAGGCTCGGCAGTATCTGGTTGAGGCTGTAGAAATAAGAAAGGAAGGCTATTCTGAAGAGAGTTGGAGAACAGCTGTAGCTATGAAGACACTGGCTGAGGCACTTATTGAGCTTGATGAAAGTGAACGGGCCGAAGAGCTTTTAACGGTGAGCATAGGAATATTGGGTAACGAATTCGGTGAAGAAGATTTTCGTTTTGTCGAAGCAAATGAGTTGAAAGGTTCACTTTAGGTCACTTTCAGTTTTTTTGAAGTCTGAACCGATATGTTATTCATTTAGTTTCTCTACTGTAGACGTTCTCTCAAGTTTGATTCGTTCTAATAAGAAATAAATCCTATTATTAAGGTTTAAAGAGAGATTAAAGAACGAATATTTATGCAGCCGCAATATACAGAACAGTCACCCCCTTTTTGGCAGCGCCATAGGAAAGGTATTATCATAACATCGGTTATATTTCTTGTTTTCGCAGCAGGGGGATTTTTTCTTTACAATAGCGCTGAAAAGATGCTTGAAGATCGGTTTTTACAAGCAATTGATGAACCGTTGGGGCCGGATAGGGAGTGGGTTTACGACGACATTGATGTTGGAATTTTTCCACCACGGTTAACGATTTATGGACTCAAAATACGAAATCTGGTCCCTTTTGAGGATCAACGGCTGGAGAGAGAAGCGGACGCAGTTCGGGATTTTAGAGCAGAACAGATAGAAGTCAAGTCTGTAGGTTTTGGTGATCTCATTAGGTCGGCTGAACTACATATAGGTTCTGTAATGGTTCACTCTCCTGAAATTGCCGTGTTATTTCGTCCAACGACCGACATTGATTTCCAAAATGGCGGCGATCAGGTTTTAGAGAAAATTACGGTTTCAGAGCTCGAAATCATCAACGGAAATATAGATGTTTTTGCTTATCGTGCTGATCAAGAATCAGTTGCCGATATTAAAGGGATGAATTTGTTTATTGATGATTTTACGTATCAAGATTCAAATCGTCTTCTCAGAGATTGGGCACCATATTTTTCTGTTCAGTTGGAGTCGTTATCTGCAAAATTTCCTGATGAAACCTATCAGGTAAAAATTGGGCAGACATCATACGATAGTAATGACCAAAAATTGAGAATTAACAACGGAAAGCTGATGCCGCTCTTATCACCCCAGGAACTGCCTGAAAAAATTGGCGAGGAGGTAGATCATTTTGATATTGAGTCCGGAGTGATAGAGATACACGGAGTTGATGCGGATAGCTGGATTGAATCTCGACTTCTACACGCCGATTACGCGACACTTGATAGCCTACAGCTGCGTATTTCAAGAGATAAAAATTATCCGGATAAAGAGAGGACTAAACGTCCACTTCCTGCTGTAATGTTAAAAAACTTCCCATATTCAGTAGCGCTTGACAGCATCCGCTGGACGAATGGGCTGATCAGCTACCGGCAATGGAAGGAAGGGCAAGATCAGTATGGAGAGGTAACGTTTAATGAGATTGATCTTGCCATGAAGAATATTCAAAATCGTGATGAGAGTGAACCGGTTACGGCTGTGGCAAAAACAAAATTGATGGATAAAAGCGACTTTGAAGTAGATTTTAGCTTTATGATGGATGATTCAGGTAAACACGATATATCAGGCCGGTTAAGCTCTATGGACTTAACAGCATTTAATAGTGTGTTTAGTCCTCTTGCTTTTATGAAAATACAGGATGATGCGGTGCTTGATTACCTGGAGTTTGATTTCCGGGCTAACGATGAAAAAGCGACCGGGAATGTAACGATGATCTACGATGGATTGTCGGTACGAAAACTCAACGAAGATACATTAGAGGAGTCCACATCAACCCGGCTGGTCTCTTTTGTGGCAAATCTTACATCGGTTCGGTCCGATAATGATGAGGATGATCCTCGTATCGGAGAGATTGATCTTGAGAGGGATAAGGAACGTTCAATGTTTACCTATTGGTGGCACACTTTGCGCGAAGGGTTAAAAGAGAGCGTAGGCATGTAATAGTTAAGCCTCCAATTCCCATTTGTTATGGCTTAGTTAGGAGTTTGTTTTGGCAGCCGATGCCGGATCAATAGACCGCTGTATCTATTCCAAAATTTTATATATTTGAAATTGGTTTTTGGAATAATCACATCTAATTGGAGCTTTTTATGAAAAAATATCTGATACTCATTTTTGTAACACTTATCTGTACGTCCCCACTTTTTGCGGACGGTACGATGCTTCTGCGTGATCCATCGGTAAGTGATCAACACATTGTATTTGTTCATGCAAATGACCTTTGGGTTGTTGATCGTGAAGGGGGCGAAGCCCGGCGCTTAACCTCATCTGAAGGGGCGGAGACAAATCCAAGAATTTCGCCTGATGGTGAGTGGGTGGCATTTACCGGTCAATATGATGGGAATTCGGATGTCTACATTGTGCCGATTATAGGAGGTGAACCAACCCGTTTAACTTGGCACCCCGGGAATGATGTAGTTCAGGACTGGACACCGGATGGTGAATCCGTAATTTTTATGTCTGGTCGGGAGGGATACCCAACGGCGAATACCACATTTTTTACGGTCTCTGTTGATGGAGGTACACCCGAAAAGATGCCAATTCCTTTTGGATTTGCAGGGACAATCTCACCAGATGGTACAAAAATGGCATATCAGCCCTACCGGTTTTGGGATCCTGAATGGCGTAATTACCGTGGCGGACAAGCCCAGCCAATTTGGGTGTTTGATATGGAAACCCACGACTTTCTGCAAACTCCACGAACAGATCGAGAGCGCCACACATCTCCCGTTTGGATTGGGAACACCATTTACTACCTGTCGGAGAGAGATTTTGCAAACAACGTTTGGTCGTACAACCTCGATACGGAAGAGGAGGAGCAGCTGACATTCCACTCCGATTTTGACGCTAAAAATTTAGCGGCAGCCGATGATATCATCATTTACGAACAGGGAGGATATCTACACTCTCTTGATCCGGAAACTCACGAAACGGGACAGTTGGTAATTCACGCCAGGGGAGATATGAACTGGTCACGCCCTCGATATACGGATGTACCCTCTACACAATTGATGAATGCCAGACTATCACCCACCGGACAACGAGCAGTTTTTGAACATCGTGGGGAGATTCTTACCGTACCAAAAGAGCATGGCAACTGGAGAAATCTTACTAACAGCTCTGCATCGGCTGAACGAGCTCCTGTGTGGTCGCCTGATGGCCAGCATATCGCCTGGTTTTCCGACGAGAGCGGAGAGTATCAGCTAATGGTCGGGGATCAATACGGAATGGAAGAGCCAACAGCTTATTCCCTGAATGACCTCTTTTATTTCCGGCCTGATTGGTCACCCGACGGAAATCATATAGCTTTTACGGATACCGACTATAACTTGTGGTATATCAATCTCGAAAGCGGTGATAAAACCAAAGTGGATACCGATCGGTTCGCCCACCCTGACAGAACGTTGAACCCGGTATGGTCTCCCGATGGAAAGTGGATCAGTTATGTTCGGCTATTGGACAATCAATACAAAGCAGTATTTGTCCATAACGTTGAGACGGGCGAAAACCATCAGCTGACAGACGGGCTTGCAGATGCTATCGACCCGCAGTGGGATAAGAGCGGGAAATATCTCTACTTTTTGGCAAGTACGGATTTTGCACTAAATACCGGCTGGCTCGATATGAGCAGCTATAACAAACCGGTTACTCGTGGCCTGTATATGATTGTTCTAGCGGATGATGAACCGCATCCTTTTGCTCCAAAAAGTGATGATGAACCCCTGCCGAATGATGAACCTGAGGAAGAGAATAATGGTGAGGTAGATGTACGGATTGATATCGAAGGAATTGATCAGCGAATTATATCGATCGATGTTCCAAAACGAAATTACACCTACACGGTAGCCGGACCGGAAGGGCATATTTTTTATGCAGAGTCACGCGATAATATGCCAACCGTTTTGCACAGATACAGCATCCCTAACCGGGAATCTGTCGAGTTTTTGAACAACGTTGCAGAAGCGACAATCAGTGATGATGGGGAGAGCCTGCTTTACCGCAGTAATTCCACCTGGGGGATTGTTTCTGCCTCCGGTGATGCAATTAGTCCGGGAGATGGCAGCATCAACACAGATAACATTCGCATCCGTATCAATCCAAAAGATGAGTACGCACAAATCTTTAAAGAGGGGTGGAGGTTTCAGCGCGATTTCCTTTACGTGGATAATGTTCATGGAGCTCCCTGGGATGAAGTCTATGAGTGGTATCGCCCGTGGGTGGATCATGTGCGTCACCGATCAGACCTGAATTATATCGTGGAAATAATGGGCGGTGAAGTAGCTATCGGGCACTCCTACGTATTTGGAGGTGATTTTCCTGATGTAGATTCCGTACCTGTGGGACTGCTCGGTGCCGACTACGAAATATCGGATGGCTACTTCAGGGTCGACAAAATTTACACCGGCGAAAACTGGAATCCTGAACTAACAGCTCCGCTATCAGGCCCGGGAATAAATGTTAATGAGGGCGATTATCTGCTTGAGGTAAATGGAGAGCCATTAACAGCAGATATGAACATGTATAAGCTCTTTGAAGCTACAGCAGGCAAGCAGGTGCAGTTGCGGGTGAATGATCGCCCGACTACCGATGGATCGCGCCTGGTTACGGTGGTTCCTATAGAGAATGAGAGTGGCTTACGGATGCGGGACTGGATTGAATCAAACCGTAGATTGGTGGATGAGATGTCGGACGGTCAGCTTGCATACGTGTACGTGCCGAATACAGGCACGGTTGGGTATGAGTATTTTAACCGCTACTACTTTTCGCAGCAGGACAAACCCGGTGCCGTAATTGACGAGCGAAATAATGGTGGTGGATCTGCTGCCGATTATATGGTGGATATCATGAATCGCGATCTTCACGGCTACTTTAACAGTAAAGCAGCTGATCGAAAACCGTTTACTACGCCAATGGCCGGAATTTGGGGACCCAAGGTGATGGTGATAAATGAAAATGCGGGATCGGGTGGAGATCTTTTGCCGTACATGTTCCGTAAAATGGAAATTGGCCCGCTGATTGGTACACGAACCTGGGGTGGTCTTGTTGGAACATGGGATACTCCATCATTTATTGATGGAGGGCGAATGGTAGCACCCCGGGGCGGCTTTTTTGATGTTGATGGAGAATGGGCCGTAGAAGGGGAAGGTGTAGCACCGGATATCGAAGTGTTCCAGCATCCGGCAGAGGTGATGCGAGGAAATGATCCACAGCTTGAAGCATCTGTTGAAGAGGCACTTCGTCTGCTTGAATTAAACCCGGTTGAACTGCAGGAAGAGCCGGAAGCGCCTGTTCGTTGGAAACGCCCCGACAGTAATTAAAGCCGAGTTTAACGTATGATAAATGAACAAAGCCCTCACCACTGAGGGTTTTGTTTTTGATGGAACATCTTACGCATTCAAAACTCCGGCTAACAATAAGTTAATGTGGAATCGTAGCCGTTATGAACTATTTTAGCCGAAAATGTTAAGCTAAGTCTTTAGATGTGAAAAACGAACTGCGGCGCGATCTACACACTCCGGGCGCTATTTTTATGGGGTTGGGTTCTATTGTTGGAACGGGAATTTTTGTAAGTATTGCCATTGCCACTCAGGTAGCAGGCAATGGTGTAATTATCGCTATCGTAATAGCGGCTATTTTGGCTGCATTTAATGGGTTAAGCAGTGCCCAGCTTGCCGCCGCTCACCCTGTCAGTGGTGGTACCTATGAGTATGGAAATCGTTTTTTAGGCAGTTATTTTGGATTTACCGCCGGATGGATGTTTTTGATCGCAAAATCAGCATCTGCTGCAACAGCAGTTTTAGGTTGTGTGGGATATCTTTTTTATGCATTTGGGATTGATGCAGATACTCGAATTCTTGTGGGCTCCGGTATACTTGTACTAACGTTGATGACATATCTTGTATCTGGTGGAATCAGAAGAAGTAACAGTGCAAATACAGTAATTGTAACCCTGACACTTTTGGGGCTTTTTGTACTTGTGGTAACTGCATTTGTTGTAAATGGCACACCCACCGAACCAATAATGAATGCCGTTACGGATACCTCGGGGTCAGCAATTTTATTTGCATCAGCATTAATGTTTGTGGCCTATACCGGGTATGGGCGTATTGCTACGCTGGGTGAGGAGGTTGCCAACCCTAAGGAGACGATTCCGCGAGCCATTATCCTCACAATGATAATTATTGTGGTGCTCTATTTAGCCGTTTCGCTTACAGCACTGCAGGTGATGGGTGCTGAGGCATTTGGAAATACGGTAGAAGGTGAGGC
>SKWF01000299.1 GCA_007129085.1 Balneolaceae bacterium
AGTGCATTAACGGGGAGTGTAATCTTATCAAACATAAACGTGAGCAGAAAAAAGCCGACCAGCACTTCAACCCAAGGCAACAGATCGATCGTGAGTGATTTGAGGCCCAACGGCAGCCAGGTGATATAGGCCACTGTTTCGAACAGTGCGGAGTTGTCCTGAATTTTGAGAATACCGGCAAATATCAACATTCCCGCCAGGAGTAATCGCACTATAATTTGAGTGTATGATATGATCTTGTTTCTTTGCATAGGGTAAATGTACGAAGGATCATGGAATTTATTTCATATCAATATTCTTTCGAACAGATCGTTGAAAAATATGGGTTCAGCTCGGTGATCAACCCGACAATTAAGCTTCAATTTACATATCTTGAACTGTATTAAAATTACCAGATCTGCTACACAAAATTATGCCAGATAAACCACACGATTATTGCGGAATTTTTGGAGTTTACGATCATTCCGACGCTGCACTTCTAACGTATTACGGACTTCACGCACTCCAGCACAGGGGACAGGAATCGGCCGGAATTGTCACCTCTTATTTTGATGATGAGAAAGGTCGGTATGTTATGCCGATGCATAAAGATTTTGGACTGGTGCTCTCTGTTTTTGATGATTCAAAGATTTTTAAACGGGAACTGAAAGGCCGCAATGCAATTGGTCACAATCGATATTCTACATCGGGATCTTCAAAAAATCCGGCGAATATTCAGCCGTTTCGGGTCCATCACAAAAATGGAAATCTGGCGATTGGCCACAACGGAAATCTTACCAATGCGCGGAAGTTGCGTGAGCGATTTACCGAGGAGGGGGTCCTTTTTCAAAGTACATCAGATACGGAGTTGATTCTTCACCTGATTTCACACAGCGACAAAGATACACCTCTTGAACAGGTTTTAGACGGTCTGCGACAAATTGAAGGAGCTTACTGCCTGGTAATAATGACCGATGATAAATTAATTGCCGTGCGTGATCCCAATGGATTTCGCCCACTGGCACTTGGCACCATTGACGGCTCCTATACGGTTGCCAGCGAAACGTGCGCGTTCGATATTATTGGCGCAGAATACCAGAGGGATGTGGAGCCGGGAGAAGTTGTTGTAATTGATAGAAATTCCGATGGCGAACAGCAGCTGCAGACATTTCAGCTTGATGCAAAAGAGGGCACCACAAGTAGCCAGTGTATTTTTGAATATGTCTATTTTTCGAGGCCCGACAGCAAAATTTTTGGCGAAAATGTAGATAAAATCCGACGGAATCTTGGGAAATATCTCGCTAAAGAACACCCGATGGATGAGGTCTTGAGCTATGCGGATGCCAAGAAGAGTCCCATTGTGATTTCTGTGCCGGATTCAAGTAATACCGCTGCAATGGGGTACGCCCACGAAAGCGAAATGGCGGGATTTGATTGCCGATATGAAATTGGTTTGATACGTAATCACTACGTGGGGCGGACATTTATCTCTCCGGGGCAAAAATCTCGTGAGCAAAAAGTGAGAACGAAATTTAATACCGTGGCCGGAGTTCTTGAAGGCCGCTCCGTTATTATTGTGGATGATTCCATCGTGCGCGGAACCACATCCCGCTACCTTGTTGAGATGATTCGCGCAGCAAATCCACTGGAAATTCACTTTCTGGTAAGTTCGCCGCCGATTACGCACCCCTGTTTTTACGGAATGGATTTTCCAAGCCCCGAAGAGTTAATCGCCAATCGTTTTAATCGTGATATAGATGCCATTGCCGAGGAGATCGGCGTGGACAGTGTTCGCTATCTCTCTGCCGACGGCCTGGTAAATGCCGTACAAGAGTCGAATGATTCACCCCATCAATACTGTACGGCATGTTTTACGGGCAATTATCCCGTACCGGTAGATTTTGATGTGGAAAAAGAAGAGAACGAAATGGTTTGATGAACGTCGTTATAAGAGACTGCTACCTAAATTTTCATGCCGAACTTTAAACTCAATACATGTCATTTCAAGAAGCTACATTTGTAACCGGCGCCCCATCCTTAAGTGAATGTCCCGAACCTACGCTGCCGGAGTTCTGTTTTGCCGGCCGTTCCAACGTGGGAAAATCATCACTGATTAATAAAATTACCAATAAAAGAAAGTTGGCCCGGACCAGTAACACGCCGGGGAAAACCCAGCAGATGAATTACTACAACATCGATGATATGTTTTACATTGTAGATCTGCCCGGGTTCGGATTTGCAAAAGCGCCTAAAAAAGAACGCAAGCGCTGGGGAAAAGATATTCAAACGTATCTGCTGGAGCGAGAGACCCTGCAGTTGATTATTCACCTGGTAGATGCGCGCCACAAACCAACCAAGCTTGACCAAGATTTTTTCTACTGGATGGCGGTAAACCGTAAGCCTTTTGCGGTAATTTTATCGAAAACGGATAAGCTGTCGAACAACAAACTGGAGACCTCTAAAAAGCAGGTGCGTGCTATTCTCTCTGAGATGAATATTGAAGTGCCAATTATCCCGTGCTCTGCAGAGTCCGGAAAAGGAATTTCTGAGGTACGATCTTTGATTAATGAGTTCATCAACCCGAAGCCGGAACAAATTCCTACCTGATACCGGCCCCGTTTACGATTATTTTATGGCCTTTCGAATGTAGTATGAAAGGTTAGCTACGGCGATAACAATTACGGCTCCTACAAGTGTGTAGAGCGGCCAGGCTATAG
>SKWF01000243.1 GCA_007129085.1 Balneolaceae bacterium
AACATGTATCATAACGTGATGAAGCGTCTCCACTGGTGGTCTATGAGTCAAACCGGGCCGAGAAATTCCGAAGTGCAACAACCGCATCTTTCAACCGAAGAGATGGGGCAGTACCTGCAGTATGTGGTTTCGCACGAACTGGCCCACGCGCTCGGATATCCTCATAACCAGCGCGGAAATACCGCCTATTCCATTGAGGATTTGAGATCACCCGAGTTTACCAATGAGTATGGAAACTCTTCATCTGTGGTAGGGAGAACGCGCTTTAACTACGTGGCCCAACCCGAAGATGGCGATGTGAAAGTTCATCGCAATGTGGGTGAGTACGATATGTGGTCCGTAAAATGGGCCTATTCCTACCTGCCGCAGTTTGATACTCCTGAAGAGGAGAAAGAGCTGCTCAACGAATGGGTGCTGGAACGGGCGGATAATCCCGCCATGCAGTTTGGCTACGGCCGGGATGATTTCGATCCTACCCAAACCACTGAATCGATCGGGAGTGATTGGGTTCGTGCCAGCGAATTGGGAATGAAAAATCTGCATCGTGTGGTGCCGAGCCTGATGGACTGGATGGGCGTTGAAGGTGAGACCTATGAAGAGGTGATGATGCGCTATATGCAGATGTACGTTCACTGGGGACGGATGACCGAACGTGTGATTACGGCCGTTGGAGGTTCCAGGGAAGAACACAAAACTCACGGACAGGAAGGGCCGGTGTATACGGCGCTGACCAAAGAGGATCAGAAACGGTCGATGGAGTTTCTGGATGAGCACCTTTTTGCCACGCCACACTGGCTGCTGGATAAAGGTCTGCTCCGAACATTTGAGCATGTCGGTACTGTAGAGCGGGTTCGGTGGTATCAAACCACGGGACTGAACTCTCTGCTATCTCCACACCGCCTGGAGCGATTGGTAGAACAACAGGCGATGCTCGGCGATGAAACGTATGGCCCGGCCGAGATGATGGATGATCTGCGCAACAGTATCTGGAAAGAGATCCCCGCCGGGGAAGAGGTGGATGCCTATCGCCGAAATCTGCAGCGCGCCTATATCGATCGGATGGAGTACCTGTTGACGGAAGCATCTGCCGAAGCGTCGAATCCTCCTGCCGATTACCGCCCGGACATCGGGATGAAAGAGCTCAGGACAGATTTCCACGTGCAGCAGTCTGATATCAGGCCGCTTGTGCTGGAACAGCTTCGTGAGCTTCACTCTGATGTGGAGAGTGCTCTTTATAGCACGAATGATCGGTATACCAACACGCACTTGGAGTATATCGTAAAACGGTTGAATGGGTTGATTTAGAAATCATAAAGACATGGTATTTCTGTGTGGCACTAAGCGTGGGTTGAGCTCATGGTTGATTAGTGCTTTTGCGTACTGTTTTAAGAGATAGAAATACCATGTCTATTTCGACTCGGCTTTTGCTACCACTGATAGATTGGGGTATGCTTAAAATCAGCAGATCGAACACCCCTCCCACGCTTCCCGCGTGGACTCCCCTCAAGGGGAGATATCTTCTGTTTGCTCTCGAATAGTGTTGCTCTGCTTTTTCAACCGATCATAAAAAATTCTTTTAGCTTATCATTTATTTTAAGCTGGTCGGATTTAGCCATCTGTCCTAATTTTTTTTGGATGATGGACTTTTCAATTGTGGCAAATTTCATTCTTACCATTGAAGGCTTTGGGAGTCCGCTTTTATTCCATTCTACAATTTTGTGATCTCCGGGCCTCCCAAATGATGAAAGATTACTTGTGATAAACATAATTATCAGATCCGGTCCCTGATTATACTCTTCCGGAGATATAACTAATGCGGGCCGCTTTTTAACAGATTTAAGATTTGTAAAGGGAAAAGGAACTAATATGATGTCCCATTTTTTAAAGGTCGTCATAAATTGCATCCTCATCATTATCCCATTCCTCGAATGAAGGTTCAGATACTTTCATAATTGCCTTCAACTCTTCATCGAGTTCCTCACTGTTGTTGAATTCAGCTATATATTCATCAATAAGGTTTTCAATAATACTGCTCATAGTTTTCCCTTGTATGGAAGCAATTGCCTTCAACTTTCTTTTTTTATCATCATCAACTCTAATACTCATTACACTCATACTGGACCTCCTGTAGTTTTGTAGGATATAATACAATTATACAAAATCTTGCTTAAAAATTCTTTTTGGCTGATTATGGTCTTTTTTGTGTTGTATTTATTTGTTGGGCTCTGATAATGTTATATTAGCACTCCTCCTAAACACCGGCTCGAATCAAAATTCCCTTACACATTGACCGCGAATAAGTACAAAACGCTTTATTACTTAACGGCTGTCTTTTTCGGGGTGATGAACGCCACGATTTTTTGGTTTTCACTCATGTGGTTTGTGTCCGGCACCGGCATGCTGCAGATGTGGATCGGTAGTCATCTCATCACGTTTGTTATTGGATTTACTCTCTCATTTGGTATTTCTGCCGTCCAGACCAAGCATATCCCGGAGGTGATCTTTGGGGCATCTCAGCTTGGAAGTAAAGCTGTTTTTCTGATACCCGTAAGTACTGCTTTCCGTGCTATTTCAGATTCGCTGCTGCCATCTGATAATCTATCGATTGGGAGCTATCAATTTGATTCCGTTGAGGTCTTTGCTGTTGCCAATTCAATTGCAATTGTTCTCTTCGTGCTCTTTACCATCTT
>SKWF01000042.1 GCA_007129085.1 Balneolaceae bacterium
ATCGATTTAAACTGGCGGCCGACTTGGGTGCAGACGGCGTTCTCATTAGCCCGCAGCTGACAGGACTATCGGTTATGCAGGAGCTTGCTGCTAAAAGCAAATTGCCAATTATGGCTCACCCCGCGTTTTCGGGAGTGTTCGTAAACCACCCTACCGGTGGTATTACCCCTGAACTCTACTACGGTTTGCTATGGCGTGCTTTTGGTGCTGATGCAGTCATCTACCCGAATGCGGGCGGACGATTTGGATTCTCTCAAGAGCAGTGCATGAAAATCAATCATCAGTGCCGAGCAAAAATAGCCGGGCTACGTACATCTCTCCCCACACCCGGCGGCGGAATTGACCGAAAAACTATTCCCGGCTGGTTGGAAAAATATGGAAAAGAGACCATCTTCCTGATTGGAGGTAGCCTCTATCAACATCCAAGAGGATTAGAAGAAGCTGCCCGGGAATTTCAACAAATGCTGCAAAATGATGAGTAATAAATCGAAGATCATATCAAGTAAGAACTACAGCTGGAAAGGTGTGGAGAAGAAAGAGTATAAAACGGACACCAATAATTTTAAAGGAGTTCATCGCTATTCGCTTTTGGATGATGACCTTCCGGACCTTAATAGTCATACCCGGTATTTCGAAGTTGAGGCGGGTGGCTACTCCTCGCTCGAACATCACAAACATCCACACAGCGTAGTGGTTATTCGGGGAAGCGGCACGGTAATTCTTGATGATGAACTCCAAAATATTGGATTGCACGATGTGGTGTATATCGCCCCCGGAACGATACATCAATTTCATGCAGACAATGAGGAACCCCTCGGGTTTTTGTGCATAGTAGATCGTTATCGAGACCGACCTAAAATCCCTGACGATCAATTGATTACCGAGCGGATTACCTCCGAAAAAACACTGAAGAAAATTCAAAAATAGTGTTGAAAAGGAGTAATTAATCGCTGTATATTTAGTTCTGTCAAAAGCGGGAGTAGCTCAGTGGTAGAGCATCACCTTGCCAAGGTGGAGGTCGCCGGTTCAAATCCGGTCTCCCGCTCAAACTAAAGCTCAATGATTATTCATTGGGCTTTTTTTGTTTCTACCAATCATCTATTCAAAAATAGATTTAAAGGTCTCCCTTCTTATTTGAAATCCACTCAAATTTTTTCAGTGTACTTCTTTCACGCAGAGGCGCTGAGACGCAGAGGTTTATCAAATCCTAAACACAACCCGTTGCTCCCAAATCCCACTCCGCGGCTCTGTGGCTCCGCGTGCAACTATTCTCGCAGAACGCAAAAACGCAGTTGTCAATTAAGCTCCAAACATAACACATTGCACCCTAGCACCCACTCCGCGGCTCTGCGGCTCCGCGTGTAACGATTCTCGCAGAGGCGCAAAGACGCAGAGGTTTATCAAATCCTAAACACAACCCGTTGCTCCCAAGCCCAACTCCGCGATTCTGCGACTCCTCGTGCTCTTTTCTGAATGAGAACTAACATCCGAGCGAGTCCGAAATAAATCTGTAATGCTTCGTAAAACTGCTCAATCCTCTTTTGAATCCACCTCTTATTTTCCTTTCTTTTACAGATTCAATAACCAAATAACGTAATGGGCTTTACTCTTTTAGACGGCATTGTAATTATTGTGTACCTGGCAGCCGTTGCTGTATTTGGAATATGGTCGGCCGGAACGCAAAAAAATACAACCGACTACTTTCTTGGTGGTCGCGATATGCCGTGGTGGGCCATTCTCTTCTCTGTTGTAGCTACCGAGACCAGTACGCTTACATTTATTAGTATACCCGCTGTTGCCTACGGTGGAGACCTCACTTTTCTGCAGCTCACATTTGGATATATCATTGGACGCGTTATTGTTGCTATCTGGTTCCTGCCGGCTTACGTACAGGGCGAACTGACCACTGCCTACCAATTTCTTGAAAAGCGTTTTGGGAGCAGCATGCGTAAAGCAGCCAGCTCCACATTTATCATTACCCGGCTGTTAGCCGATGGAGTTCGTCTTTTCGCCACAGCCATTCCCCTCGCCATCATTTTCCGATTTGCCGGTGTTTTTCCCGAATGGGGCGATGGAGCCGTCTACCTTCTTGCAATTACCACCATTGCCGGCGTAACGCTCATTTACACCTTCCTCGGCGGTATTAAAGCAGTCATCTGGATGGATGTTGTCCAGATGGTAGTTTACATCGGTGGCGCGCTGTTTGCACTCTTTTTAATGATGGGACACATCACCGAAAGCATCCCCGAAATTACAGCCACTCTGGGAGAAGCCGGAAAATTAACTCTCTTCAACTGGGGAACTGGCCTCACCTGGGCAGAGTTTTTTGCCGATCCGTATGTATTCTGGGTCGCCATATTTGGGGGAGCTGTATTCTCAGTTGCATCCCACGGTACCGATCAATTGATTGTACAGCGACTGCTATCGGTTGGGGATTTACGGTCCAGCCAAAAAGCTCTCATCTGGAGCGGAATTGTTGCCAGCCTCCAGTTCGGACTCTTCCTCTTCATAGGTTTAATGCTCTACATCTTCTACGGAGGAGCCACAATTACCGAGCTGGATCTGCGCACCACAGACGAAATTTTTGCCATGTTTATCGTAGACTACATGCCGGTGGGTGTTGCCGGGTTAATTGTCGCCTCGCTGTTTGCAGCGGCCATGAGTAGCCTCAGCTCCTCACTCAACGC
>SKWF01000105.1 GCA_007129085.1 Balneolaceae bacterium
CCTAAAAGCCACCAGAACCACATGTGTGTATCCAGTAAAATCATTCCTGATCGGGTTCATTTACCTGGACGGAGTGGTTCCAATCAGGGCCTTTATACCCTTCGAAACCGGAATCTTCGGGGGAAAGGCTATCAGCTGACCCCATATTCTGCAGAGTTTTCCAGGGAGCATCTGCAGTGCTTGCCTCTTTTTCGGAGAGCTCTTTTTCCAGCATTTTTGTAAATAGCTCTTTGAGCGTAATTCCCTCTTTAGCGGCTTTTACTTTTGCCTTTTTCATTAGATGATCTGATATGTCGATCGTTATTCTCATAAGAATATATAAACATATTTATCCCGATCTCACAAATCAATCCCTTACTACCTCGCCATAAGCGCATTTATAACCTCTTTCGGATCCTTGGCATTTTTCATACTCTCTACATCTTTATTGGGGCGAATAAGTTTAGTTACTTTATTGAGCATGCGAATATGATCCTGAACCTTCATCTCCTTAGGACTTAAAAGTACAAGAATGATATAGGCTTGGTTTGCCGTTTGTGGCACATTAATTCCATCCTTGGAAACGCCTATGAACAGTACCTGCTTGTCAACTTTTGACGTATGTGATTCATAGAACAGCACACCCGGCATTACCTCCGGCGAATAATCCTTACTGTTTTCCATCAATCGGCGGGTTATCCGCTCCAGCTCAATATTTTCAACAATCTCATCACCTTTTATAATCTCTGCGAGGGCTGACTCAATATCATCACTCTTCATGCCGAGCTTAATTCTACTCTGATTAATGATATCATAGTTTTGATTGTACGCCATACCCTGATCCGCCTCATCTTCAACTTCCGAAGAGTAGATCGTAATAAAACTCAGATCAGGATATCTTTGCGAAATCACTCTCGGCAACCTGTCAAGTCCCGGTCTCCATGAGATTGTTCCTTCTCGTGAACTTACAAGTGTAAACAGATCATTATCTTTGCGGTTCTCTTCCAGCCACTTCGGCATTTCTGACCAGAGGTTAATCGTTTCGAATTTCACGTCTATATCCGGTTTAATACTGGTAATTCCCTTTTTCACATACGGCTCGCGCTCATCGGTAGAAACGACAGTCATATCAACGCCCATCTGCTCGGCCATCAATTTTAACGAGCGAACAGTGCCGGAAAATCCAACTTCGAGTGACGCATATGGCGGCACAGCTACAATCAGCCGCTCAAACGTATTTACCGGTTTGTCAATTTTACAAACCATTACCATCTCATCCACCTCTTCCAAAAGCTGATCGAGAACACTTCCAAAAATCTTACGTCGGGTTGATACCTCCCCGTTCCAACCGACAATAATATTTGTAATCCGCTTCTCCTCTACGGCACGAGATATCCCTTTGGAAATATTATGGTCGATCCGCGTAATCGGGTTAACCGGCACTTCTGCCGAAGCTGCATGAATCACAGCGTGACTCAGCATTTTCTCACTACGAGCCACATTAGCTTCAACGTCATTCCCATCTCTAGCTACGGTGAGTGGATAAATAGGCTGGCCGGATTTGGTATCCCATACCATAAACGCGATATCCATGAGCGCATCAGAAGTTTCCGGATTAGCCAAAGGCACTAAAATTCGTTGAGGGGCATCGGCGGAGTTATACGGTTTCTCCTCCTCTTGCCGTGCTACAATCCGTCCATACTTCTCAACCAGCCATGGGCCAATTAAGCATGAAAAGAGAATTAAAATTACAACAGCATTCACTGCGGTTTGATCGAAAAACCCAAGCTCGTATCCAAGCAGGGTAACAGCAAGTGTAGCCGCAGACTGTGGAGTGGTAAGCCCGTGAATAACAAACCCCTCCTCTTTGGTGTATTTAAAAAAGTACGAAATTATAAGTGATGCTAATCCTTTTCCAATCACCACTAATAGCGTAAATGCCAACGCCTTTTCCCAAACATCATAGCTGGTAAGCACTTCAACATCCACCAGCATACCCACGGAAATGAGGAAAAACGGAATAAAAAATACATTCCCCACAAATTGTATACGGCTCATCAGCGTGCCGCTTTCCGGTACCAGTCGATTTAGTAAAATTCCGGCAAGAAACGCCCCGATAATGGAAGCAAGACCGGCCAATTCTGCCAAAAATGCGGTAGTAAAGAGCACCGCCACCATAAACACAAAATCAGTGTTATTCTGATATTTTACGTTTCTGAAAAACCATCGGCCAAGTCTCGGTAAAATCAGCACTGCCGCAATTACAAACATGGATACGGATGTAATAAAGCCTATCCAATATCCCGGCCCTCCGGCATCACCCGCAGTCCCGGCAATAATGGCCAGGATTCCCAGCGAAAGTGTATCGGTTACGAGCGTACCACCCATCGACATGGTAACGGCGGTATTTTTTGTAATGCCAAGCCGCTCTACAATTGGATATGCAAGCAGTGTATGAGAACCAACAATGGCTCCAAGCAATAATGAGGTAGCCACAGAATAATCAAGGAAATGTACACCTAAAAGATACGCCCCTCCCGCCGGTAATACGTACGAAATTGACCCAAACCCTATACTTCGATTTCGAAGTTTTTCAAACCGATTCAGATCAATAGAGAGGCCTGCCATAAACATCAGATAAAGAAGGCCTACCGTACCCAGCAGCTCAATTGTACTGTCTCGCTCCAGCAACCCGAG
>SKWF01000337.1 GCA_007129085.1 Balneolaceae bacterium
CAGCCATAATAAATTCTGCTTCGATGGTCTTTACATCGGCATCCCAACTTCGAACGTTGGCATCACCGTCAATTTTCATTTCGTACCCATCTTGCAGTGTCAGTTCAATGTCTTGGTCTTGTGCGTCTGCAACGTTTACACTAAAAAGAAGTGCAACGATTAATAAAAAAATGGTTTGTGGTTTCATGATTATTTCTCCGTTATCTATTAAAGAAGTGGGGCACAGTTTGTACCCCACTTTATTGAGAATTTAAAATTTTGTTAGAAGCTAATGACGGCTTCGAGCATCATGCCGCTGAATCCTGCTCCTTCAAGCGGGCCGGTGAATCCATCCCGAGATTGGGTCACATATTCAACTTTGGTCAGTACATTTTTGGTCATGAACCATCCGCCGCCTACGTTAAATCGCTCAATTTCAATCTCATTACCGTTGGCTAGTTCGCCATCAACGAGGTTGTAGCGTCCACCGATATAAAAGTCTTCGTCTGACCCAAATCTGTACAGAAGCTCAGCACCATACTGATTGAAGGATCTGCTTTCGGTTTCGGTTGCCCGCTGGCCAGTTGCTCTTTCATACATTCCGAAAAACTCAAGTCCTTGAAATTTAATGAAGGGGTTGATCACGAATGCAGTTGCTTCACCGCCAATGGGGCCGCCCGGGGCAAATCCCGAAACTGTAAAGTCTGGGGCAAATCTACCGGTAGTAGTTCCGGTGCCTTCAACATTGTAATAGCGTGCTCCGGCAAGGTCACCACCATAGAGTCTGACCGCTTCACTTCCTGGGTTACGATAAAAGGAACCTGTGAGTCGAACTCTGAGATCCTGATTTACCTGAGTGTCATACCCAAGTTTACCGTACACTGAAGGTTTCGTGGAAATATCACTTTTAATGGTACTTTGTCCCGTCTTACTGTTAGAAAGACCCAGCATGGCGAGGAATCCACCGTCTTTATAGTAAACTTCACCACCTACCTCGTTTGTAAACGCATCCATGATATAGTTACCTACAAAAGGATTGAATAACGCCTGACCATTGTCTGATCTTCTGAAGTGTGCGTCACCATAGTTCAGCGTCATGTGCCCAACTTTCATGGTCACTTTATCCATTAGGTTATCAAGAAATCCTTCCTGAATAAAATCTAGACGATCTACCTGCAGATAACCACCTTTCACCCAAGCTTCTGTGTGATTTCGTGATGAAAGATAGGTACGCAAGTGCATGCGAAGGCCTCTGTGCAGCTGAACATCGATGTCCAGGTTTGAAGTCGCGAGATTGAAGTTTGGCTCAAGTTCCGGGCCTGCTGCGTCATTTTCTAAAGCCTGAAACTGCAGGGTGTTGGCGCCGCCTATTCGAATTTTAAAACCATCGTATTCAACATCAGTTTCTTTTGATGTTTCAAATACGTTGATTCCGGTCATGTCTTGTGATCTGAAATATTGCAGGTCACGATCTTGAGATACTTGTTGAGCGAATGCTCCTTCTCCAATAAAGAAAAGGGTTACAATAGCTAAGGTTATTTTTGTTATTAGTGTTTTCATAGTTGTGTTTGTTGGGTTTTTAAAAATTCTTTGTGCAGCTGTTATTGTTTACTGCGATAGTAAACTCGGAATAACTGCTATCATGAATTGAGAGTATAAACCTGAATGTGGGATAGGGTAGATGATTACACGACTGTAGTGTTTTTCCCTACATTGGGAGTAAACACTTAGTGTTGAAATCATAAACTACAATTTTGAGCTTATGTAGCCGACCCTTCAACCCACTGTACGGCTTTTCTGAATAGTTCATTTGCACTTTTTAAGTGCATCTTTTCCTTGATTCGTGCCCGGTAGGTGTCAACCGTTTTTACGGACACATGCAGACGCTCTGCAATCTCTTTTGTGCTTTCGCCTTTTCCTGTCAGTTCAAAAACTTCCAGTTCGCGATCACTTAATATTTCTAATGGATTATCACCGGTAGACTGACCGGAGGCAATTTTCATAATCAACTGGGAGCCGATTTTATCACTTAAATATATTCCGCCGTTTAATATTTGGCGAACGGCGCTCACCAGTACTTCTCCTGCTTCAAGTTTCATTAAATATCCTTTTGCACCGGCACGGATAGCCCGCTCGGCGTATAGTTCCTCATCGTGTCGAGAAACCACCAGAATTTTTAATCCCTCCATGTAGCTCAGTAAATTCTTTATCAGTTCAATGCCGTTCATACCCGGAAGTGAAATATCAATTACGGCGGCATCCGGTTTAAGGTCCGGAATTTCTGATAACGCCTCTTCGGCCGTTTCGCTCTGGCCTATAACTTCAAACTCAACATCTGTCTGCAGCGTCATTGCCATCCCTTTTCTCATTAAAGGGTGGTCATCTACGATGTAAATTTTCTTTTTGTCAGCCATGAATTTGTAACAATTATTGAGAACATTTTTGGAATACGTTGATAAGATATAAAAAACGCCCTTATAATTTTAGGCTACATTATTTTCAGTATGATGAAGTGGCATTGTACAAGTAATAACTGCACCTTTATCGGGCATGTCGCTAATTTCAAGATTCCCTCCAATTAGCTGAGCGCGAAACTGCATAATTCGAACACCTAGTCCGCCATCTGAATCCCAATCATCCGGAAAACCGGTGCCGTTATCTGTAACCCGCAGACGGATATGTCGCTCAGTAGAAGCCAGGTCAACCGAAACTTTGGTAGCCTGCCCATGTTTTACAGCATTACTGACGGCCTCCTGGGCAATTCTATACAAATGAATGGCTTGTGTGGCATCATCAAAATTAAGATTTCCAATAATCTCTAGCGAGCAATTAATTCCAAAAAGTTTTTCGGCGTGGGTTCGAAGCCGTTCCAGCGCTGCCTCCAGGCCTTTTTTGTCGAACTCCACGGGAACCAATCCGCGGGCAAGCGTTCGGGCCTGTTCATCGGCCTCTTTAATAAGGTCGGTTATTTCACCGGCATCTTCTGCGGCGGGATGATCTTCGTTGGAAAGTCGTTGAGCCAGGTTTTTGCTTATAAGGCCGATTCCGGTCAACATCTGGCCGAGGCCGTCGTGGAGATCTTGCCCAATACGCCGTCTTTCGTGCTCACTGATGCGCAAAACCTCCTGCTCCAATCGGCGTTGCTCAGTAATATCGCGTACAATGCCGGTGAAAATATGTTGCCCGGGAAGCTTCACTTCACTTACGGCCAGATACATGGGGAAGGTAGAACCATCCTTTCGACGTCCGGTAACCTCACGGCCTATGCCAATAATTTTACGTTCGCCGGTTTTTTTATAGTGGTCGATATAATCATCGTGCTCCTCTCTGTACGGCTCGGGCATTAACATTTTTACGTTTTTGCCAATCACTTCAGTCGATTTGTATTGAAACAGCGATTCAGCTGTTTTATTGAAAGACTGTACAATTCCTCTTGGGTCGATGGTAATAATGGCGTCTACCGTGGTTTCAAGAATGCTTCGTGCCTTGGCTTCGCTCTCTCGAAGCTGCTGTTCGGTGATCTGCTGCTGTACTTTTTCGCGCGCCAGTTTTTCGGCAAAAGCCAATCGAATGTGGAGCCGTTTTTCATCATAAATAGACTCGATGATACTTTGATCAACCCCGGCATCCACAATTTCATCTAAAAATTCGGGTTGACCCTGATCCATAATTGCCACAACGGCCATCCATTTGCCGCGTGAGTGATTTCTGATTTTCCGACAAATATCAATAGTATGCTGATTCACACAGCTGAAAATGAGAAGAGACGCATTTTTCTCATCAATCACCTTTTCAATGTCGTCATCAGGAGAGCAAACGGTAACGGTATGTTTTCGTTTGAGCAGCGCCTGTTTGGCCGTGTGACGAATTTCATCATCCGGCCCAAGTAAAATAGTTTGATTCATAGATCTATATTTTCTTTAGTTGGAGGCTTTGAAAAACATAGAGATACTTCGACTTCATTCGTCGCTCCGCTTCTCATTGCGCTCAGTATGACGTTAACCGTCACATTGAGCGTAACGTAACGAAGCCGGTGTTTTTCCGGTCCCGATCCTTCGGGGTGGAGTGAAGTCGAAATGTCATCACTTTAAGGTTTTTCAATGCCTCCGGGTTGATGAATGTATAGCCTTCGTCTGAAAAAATACAGCATCGATATCATAATATGGGACACTGATATTGGGGATGAGAAATTTGAAGGGGATAATTTTGTGCGTCATAAAATATCGGCACTAACGATTTCGCTTTCATTGCCTTACATTAAAGCAGAATAGAAACGGACATTTGAAACAGAACATACCCGGGTGGAATTAGATAAAAAACGTATTATGGAATCAGCTGACCCCGAGCTGTTAAAAAAACTGCAAGGGAAAACGGTGCTTATCAAATTTGGCGGTAATGCCATGGTCAATGATGCCGCAAGGGATAGCGTACTTCGTCAGATTGCGGGGTTGAAAGAGGTTGGCCTTTTGCCGGTTGTGGTTCATGGGGGCGGGCCATTCATCAAAAAGATGCTGGATGATGCCGGTATTAAATCGGAATTTATTGGCGGCCACCGTGTAACCGAGCGAAACGCCATGCAGGTTGTAGAGCTGGCGCTTTCAGGGCGGGTAAATGGCGAAGTTGTAAAAGAGTTAAACAAACTGAATGCCGGAGCAGTCGGCCTCTCAGGTAAAGACGGGCCGATGGTTGTGGCATCGAAGCGGCAACACTCCATCACAAAAAACAAAAAAGTTCACAACGTTGATCTCGGGTTTGTCGGCGACGTAAAATCGGTGGATACAACTATTATTGAGGAGCTTTTGAAGCTCAACTACCTGCCGGTGATTTCGCCCATAGCGGCCGGAGAAGATGGCGAGGATTATAACGTAAATGCCGATATGTGCGCGGGGCACCTGGCCGGAGCATTGAACGCCGAGGCGTTTGTTGCCATTACTAATATAGATGGGTTACTGCGGGATGTAGACGATCCCAACTCAAAAATTGAAACACTCTCCGCAGAGGAGGCAGAAGCCCTTTTCGGCACGGTGATTCAAGGCGGCATGATTCCGAAAATTGAAGCGTGTATAATCGGGTTAAAAAGCGGCGTGAAAGCGGCGCATATTGTAAATGGCGCAACAGAATCATCACTTATTAATCAACTGTTAACGAATTCAAAACCGGGTACAACCATAGAGTAATATTATGGCAAAAGGATCAACAAAACGAGATGTAGAACGCAGAAAGAAATCGAAATTTAAAGTTGGAGTGGTAGGCGCCACCGGCTATACCGGCGTAGAGCTCATTCGGCTGCTCTTTCTTCATCCCGATGTGAGCCTCGAAATTATCACATCACAATCTAAAGCCGGTAAAAAGATCTCCGAACTTCAGCCGTCGCTCGAAGGCATTTTCGACAAAGAGCTGGAGCCGATGGAGAATATTAAAGATCATGAATTGGATCTTGTGTTTTTAGCTCTTCCTCACCGTGTGTCGATGGATTTTGTGAAAGATCACGGGCTTGATGATTTTCGAATTATTGATCTCTCCGGGGATTTTCGGCTCGATTCTGCAACGCTCTACGAAAAATGGTACGAAAAAGAGCACGTCTGCCCGGAGTATATCGAACAGTCGGCGTATGGAATGCCGGAGCTCAACCGCGATACCATCAGAAATTCCGATCTTGTAGCGAATCCCGGGTGCTATCCAACGTCTACAATTTTGGCGCTGCTACCGCTGGTTAAAGGAGGAATCATCGACCCGAAATCGGTAATTGTAGACTCTAAATCGGGAGTAACAGGAGCCGGTGCGTCGCCCAAAACATTTACCCATTTTCCCAACCAGTTTGGAAACTTTTTTGCGTACGGCTTAAAGCATCATCGCCACACGCCGGAGATCGAAACCATTTTGGGAACCGTATCGAATGATCCGCTGCAGGTGCAGTTTACTCCGCACTTGCTGCCGATTGATCGCGGAATTTTAACCACAACATATTCGCAGCCGATAAAAGCGATAAATGAAGAGCTCGTACAAGATGCATTTTTAAATTTTTACGAGAAGGAGCATTTTGTACGGGTAATTGATCAGCCGCCCACGATTAAAAATGTACGCGGGTCGAACTATTGCGATGTTTATGCCACGTATGATGAACGCACCGGCCGGGTGATTACCATATCAGCCATTGATAATCTGATGAAAGGCGCGGCGGGGCAGGCGGTTCAAAACATGAACCTGATGTTTGGTTTGATTGAGAAAAAAGGCCTCGAAAGCCCTCCGCTTAATCCATAGAAAAGTTTTTAAATCACATTAAATACCACAGAAAAACAAGTTTACGATGATTAATAATTTGACAGATGTTCGCGGAATTAACGCCTGGGGCGCACACATGGGTATTAAATCCAAACGGCGGGATATCGCTCTAATCTATTCCGATAAGCCGGCAAGTGCGGCCTCCGTATTTACGCAGAATTTGGTATGTGCCGAACCCATTAAATTGAGCCGGAAGCATATCAAAGATGGATCTATCCAGGCGATTATTATTAACTCCGGGAATGCGAACGCCTGCACCGGCCAAAAAGGGTGGGAAGGAGCCGTAGCGATGGCAGAAACCACAGCCAAAGAGCTGGATATTCCCGTTGAGTCAGTTTTGGTAGCATCCACCGGGTTGATTGGTGAGCCGTTCCCGACGGAAAAAGTATTGAGTGGTATTAAAGAGTGTGTCAGCAAAATGTCGAAACGCGAAATTGCGGGATCGCTGGCCGCCAATGCCATTCTCACCACCGATACGTTTGCCAAAGAGGGATACTCCTCATTCGAAATTGACGACACAACCATTAACATGGCCGGAATTGCCAAAGGGTCCGGGATGATTCACCCCAACATGGCAACCATGCTCGGCTTTATTGTTTGCGATGTGGCTATCACCTCGGAGTTGCTTGATAAAGCCCTGCGTGAAGCGGTAAATAAAACATTTAATATGATTACGGTGGACGGCGATACATCCACCAACGACATGGTATCCATTATCTGCAATGGCATGGCGGAAAACAAAATTATTGATGAAGAAGATGAGCGGTACGATCTTTTCCTTGAGCACTTAATTAAACTCTGCAAGCATCTTGCCATGTTGATTGTATCCGATGGAGAGGGATCCACAAAATTGGTGGAGTATCGTGTTGAGGGAGCAAAAACGGAAGAGGGTGCGCGACAAATCGCCCGAACCATTTCTGATTCCAACCTGGTGAAAACGGCCATTTTTGGAACGGATCCCAACTGGGGACGAATTTTTGCCGCCGCGGGCCGGGCCGGAGTCAGTTTTGATCCTGACAAAGTAGATCTCTATTTCGGATCGGGGCGAGCCGTACAGATCTTAGATAACGGTCAGCCGACAGACCACAGCCGCGAAGAGGTAAAAAAGGAGATGAACACATCCACCATTACCATTACGCTGACCCTGAACGAAGGAACAGAAGAAGCGGTTGCATGGGGGTCGGATCTCTCGTACGAATATGTTCGCATTAATGCGGAGTATACTACGTAGGGAACCTGCGAAGGTTTATTTGAAACTTATTTCATGTTAAAAAAGTTATAATGAAAAGAGATTTTCAGGTTTGAGTTATCTGAATTACTCTTTTTTATTTTCTTTAAAACAATATAATCCATCAAGAGAATTTACTGTCTAAAAAAATTAGCAGTAAATGAATATGGTATTTTATAGAGTACTATACCATGTTATCCAAAATTCACGACTATGCTTCATTTTAAGAGATTTCTATTACCGGCTTTGACCCTGCTGTTTTTAGCCGTACAAGCAATTGCACAGCAGCCGGAACGCATCATTTTTGAAAGCGTACAGATTTTCGACGGCCGGTCAGAAACCCTGTCAACTCCTTCTTCGGTGCTGGTTGAAGGAAACATCATTCAGCTTATTTCTACAGATATCAATCCGGAGGATTACCCCGATGCAATGCGCATCGACGGTGAAGGTTTCACACTCATGCCCGGGCTGATTGATGTGCATGTGCACCTGACATTTGGAGCACTTTCCATGGAAAACATGATGAATCCCAATATGAGCATGGATACGACGGCCCCAATAATAGCGGAGCAGTCTTCCAATATGCTTATGCGAGGATTTACCGCTGTAAGAGATGTGGGCGGTCCTATTTTTGAAATTAAGGCTGCTATTGATGAAGGGGTATTTCCCGGCCCGAGAGTATGGCCTTCCGGAGCAACAATTAGTCAAACGGCCGGGCATGGTGATTTTCGCATGCCTCATGAGCGCTCGCGTCGTTTCTTTGGCGAGCCTTCCCGAGCCGAACTCCTGGGGGCGACTTTCATTGCTGACGGCAGGGACGAAGTGCTTACAGCCGTTCGCGAAAACCTCCGTTTTGGCGCCAGCCAGATCAAACTGATGGCAGGTGGTGGCACTTCATCGGCTTACGATCCGGTAGATGTAACCCAGTACACGCTTGATGAAATGCGCGCTGCGGTTGAGGCCGCTGAAGACTGGGGAACCTACGTAATGGTTCATGCCTACACCCCAAGAGCTATTCAACGCGCAATTGAAGCCGGTGTAAAAGTTATCGAGCACGGACAATTACTTGATGAGGAAACCATCCGGATGATGGTTGAAAATGACGTATGGCTGAGCAGTCAGGTACTGAGAGAGTCGACTCCCGATATGGATCCGCTGCGCGTTGAAAAGCGAAAACCTGTAATGGAGGGGCAGGCCAAAGTATGGCCATTAATCAAAGAGCATGGCGTGAAGATCGGTTTTGGAACTGACTTTTTATTCGAACCGGATTTAAATGTCGAACAAAACAACAGCATACTTCAGCTTCTCGAGTGGTTTGAGCCGCATGAAATGCTCAAAATCGTTACCTATAACAACGCACGCATGTTGGATCTTTCCGGTATGAGAAGCCCTTTTCAGGGGCGGCTGGGCGTGGTCGAAGAAGGAGCTCTTGCCGATCTGCTTCTGGTAAAAGGTGATGTGCTCCGGAACCCGGATCTCATCGCCGATCCGGAAAACAACTTCCTCATCATCATGAAAGACGGAAAAATCTACAAAAATCTGACGGAAGATCAGCAGGAATAGAGAAGTTAGGCCATTGCTGTGCGAATGGGACAAATTATTTTTTTCTCATCATAGTAAGGCCCGTTTACTAAAGACACTTCTTCACAATGATGATCGGAAAAGCTTTTTATCGAACTGAAGTAAACAGTTATCTCTTCAATAATATTACTCCATCAATTAAATAGAGGTTTCTACAGGGTAAATCTGTCAGGTTTTGAAAAACCAAACAGGTTCAATTCATTGTTTGTAAAACGTTATTAAACGGGTCTATTTATGATCAAATGAAATTAAATGTTGTAACATATAATTTAGTTTATCGCTACAAGTGCTACATTTCGAAATTAAATTCTTAAACAAAAAAGTATCAGGCTTGAAATCATCATTATTTACTTGTGTGCTAGTCTTTTTGGTCGTTATTGGGCTGTCAGGTTGTGGAAATGGAGAGGATAACGGTTCATCCCGTGACTTTTCTCAAATGCGTGGCGGAGGAGGCCCGGCAACCAGTGTGGAAGTTATACCGGTCGAAACCTCAACAATATCCGATCAAGTACGCTCTTTCGGAACAATTCGTGCCCAGGATGTCGTAAACATCAACCCGCAGGTAAGTAACCGTGTGGTGGAGATTCATGCTGATTTGGGGGATGAAGTGAGCCGGGGGCAAATTCTCGCAAAAATTTATGATGTTCCCTATCGTGATAACTATGAACAAGCTCAGGCTGAACTTCGACAAGCGCAATCAACCTTCCGGCGCGACAGCACACAGTTTGTCCGGCAGGAGACTCTTTTTGAAACCGGCTCCATCAGCTCTTCTGAATTTGATGAAGCTCGTACAACGTACGAAAATAGCCGATCTCAGCTTGAGTCAGCGCGTGCATCACTAACACAAAGCCGTGAAGATCTCGAAAATACGGAGATCAAATCTCCGGTGGATGGTGTTGTGCTGGGTAGAAATATTTCGCAGGGTGATATAGCATCAACCGGTGAAACTGCTTTTGAAATTGCAAATACTGTCGGGTATGAAACCCGTCTCCATCTGCCTATGGATGATTGGGAGGTAATTCAGGTTGGCCAGGAGGTAGATCTTCGAATGTCGAACCGAGATGGAATTATTGCTCGTGGAACCGTATCGAGGATTAGTCCTCAGCTGAGCCCTAATACCGGACTTGGTGAGGTGGTAGTAAGCCTTGTTGATGTTACTGAAAGGGTACGGCAGGGGATTTTGGCGGAATCACGAATTACGCTGGAAGTGCGGGAGAATACAATGGTAATTCCGCGTTCGTCGATGATTGAAAATGTTGAAAC
>SKWF01000160.1 GCA_007129085.1 Balneolaceae bacterium
CTCATACCAGAAGCCGGGAATGCTAAGACCCATATGAGGATCACCGGCAAGTATAGGGCTGCCGGATTCTGTTTTTCGCGCATGTACCGCCCATGCATTACTGCCGGCGGATGTTCCCTCCTTGGAGAGCGCTTGCCTGATTTCAAGCTCTTGATTGAGCATTGGCAGGGCAGAGGCGGTTAGTTGACGGGTCTCTTCAGCATCAATGGAGGTAGGGTAGCTGTCATCATAAAATGGAAAAAGCTGTTCCAGTTTTCGCGAATCGATCTGTCCCTCAAGGAATGCAAACGTGAGCTCGCTCCACCAGTGGATGTTTTGATCCCAGGCGATTATACGCGACATCGCAATAGAGTGAGTGGGTGTCCATTCCATCGGTTTGATGTCCAGCAGCGTCATTTCCGTTGGAAGCCGGTTGCTGTGAGTGTCTATAAATTCATTAACTCCGGCAGAGTACCACTCCAGCTGCTGAATAAGCGACTCGGGAGCCTCTTCCTCAATTCGTTTAGCAGTTTCCCACAGGCCTATCGTGCGTTGATGGCGATCGAACTCAATCAGTTCCTCCCCGAAGAATTCGGCAAACCTGCCTTCGGCCAATAGTTGAAAAATTGTCATCTGCCATAGACGGTCCCGGGCGTGCAGATACCCAATGCTGTGGAAAAGATCCTGCTCAGATTGTGAATAAATCTGCGGCACCCCATAAGGGTCCCAGTGGACATCCGTATTGGCGGTGATTCCGGAAAGTTCAATCGTACCGCTGTTATTAGGTACGGTTTTATAAAATGTTTGGTAGAACCCAATAGCTGCAAACCCCGCAAGTAGAATGAGAAGAAAAAGCAGAATTCTGAAAATGAATTTCATAGGTTACGAGTTGGAATAACAGAAACAGTTTTGGGTTTGAAAATCCTTGCTAAAATACATACTCTCAAGCCCGAATGAAATTTATCAACCGTTGAAATATTGGAGCAAATTATGAGTGAGATTAAAAATATTGCAGTAATCGGTGGCGGAACCATGGGGAATGGAATTTGTCACGTTTTTGCGATGAATGGGTTTAACGTTCAATTAGTGGAGACAAAACAGGAGTTTGCCGATCGTGCTATGTCCACCATCGAGAAAAATCTCGACAGAATGGTGAAGAAAGAGAAGATCTCTTCTGATGAAAAAGATGCCACTCTGGAGCATATCAACCCAAACCTGGATCTTCCCAAAGCGGTATCGAACGCCGATTTAATTGTAGAAGCCGTTCCGGAAGTGTACGACCTAAAGAAAAAGATTTTTGAACAGGTAGATGAGCACGCCCCGGATCACGCGGTAATTGCATCCAATACATCATCTATTTCTATCACGAAATTGGCAGCTTGTACAGATCGGCCCGAAAAATTTATCGGGATGCACTTTTTCAACCCGGTGCCTGTCATGAAGTTGGTAGAGGTTATCAATGGACTGGAAACGGACGAATCTGTGACTGAGCTAATTATGGAGACGACCAAAAAGCTCGGAAAAGTTGCCGTGCCGGCAAACGACTCTCCGGGGTTTGTATCGAATCGTGTGCTGATGCCAATGATTAACGAAGCCATTTTCTGTGTGTACGAAGGTGTTGCTACGGCAGAAAATGTAGACGAGGTAATGAAGCTTGGAATGGCACACCCGATGGGTCCGCTACGGCTGGCAGATTTTATCGGCCTGGATGTTTGCCTTGATATTCTTGATGTGCTCTACGAAGGATTTAAAGATCCAAAATATCGTCCGTGCCCGTTGCTTGTGAAAATGGTAGACGCCGGAAAACTTGGCGATAAAACCGGCGAAGGCTTCTACAAACGATAAAGCCGGACAAGTTTTTAGCCTGATAATCTAGATAATGAAACAGAATACCCTTTGCCCAATCGTGTTTGACCGGGTAAAGGGTTTTTCTGATGTTTTATCCATAAACAGAATCTGAAAATTGTACCCTGAAAAATGATTGACCTCCGAAGTGATACCGTAACCCGTCCAACACCTGAAATGCGCAAAGTGATGATGAGCGCAGAAGTGGGGGATGATGTGTTTGCCGAAGATCCCACCGTAAATGCGTTTGAACAGAAAATGGCAGATATGTTCGGGATGGAAGCGGGGCTTTTTGTTCCCAGCGGAGTGATGAGTAACCAGCTCTGTTTAAAGGTTTTAACGGAACCGGGGGATGAGGTAATTATCGATAAGCTGGGTCATATTTTTAACTACGAAACGGGGGCTGCGGCGCATTTGTCCTCCATACAGCTGAATACGCTGGATGGCGATCGTGGAAAGCTTACTCCTGAACTTGCGGAAACGGCTGTTCGTACGCAAAATGAGTGGGATCCGCGCTCCAAGGTTCTGGCCATAGAAAACAGCACGAATAAAGGAGGCGGTGCCTGCTACACGAAAGAAGAGCTTAAGAAGCTTCGGATACTGGCTGACAAACACAATTTGGCTCTTCACCTTGATGGAGCACGTATCTGGAATGCGATGACCGCCACCGGTATCGAGCCGGAATTTTTTGGTTCTATCGCAGATACCATATCTATCTGTTTCAGCAAGGGGTTGGGAGCTCCGGTTGGCTCGATGATGCTGGCGACGAAAGAGAATAAAATGAGGGCTCGTCGCTATCGAAAAATGTGGGGAGGTGGCATGCGTCAGATTGGAATTTTAGCCGCCGC
>SKWF01000139.1 GCA_007129085.1 Balneolaceae bacterium
CTCTCCACCTCAACAGTGCCTTCATACGGCTCATACCCGATATGGTAAGGCGTTGTGTACGGCTCAAAGCCGGTCAGATCCGAAACTAATTTGTCGCGGTAAGCATCCAGATCTGATGTAGAATCAAGCCCCAAAAACTCTACAGCCATATCAGGACTTATTTGTGCTAACAATCGCGGAAAGCCGGCCTGAGATGCTGAGCCGGAATCATCCAGATATTGGAGACGCATATTTTCAGGCTTAGTAATCAGGTCAGAATTTATTGAGGCAACTTCTTCGTATGCATCAGCATCTGTGTCGGAAATAAGCAGAACACCGCTCGCCTCAACATTGCCCAGCAGATTTCCAATGCGCTGGTTATTCGATATCTCCGGATTAATGAGCGTGTCGCCATCAACAACGGTGGGCATATCCTCAAAAATTACCACCCAGTTGCCGCGCATTTTTTCTCTATCGGTTTGATGAACGTCGCGCTCGGGATCATCAACCCCAAATCCTCCAAAAACAACATCGCCATTTAGTGGCTGAGATCCGCCAAAAATTCGCATATAATCAGCTATGGAATCAGAAGATTCTAAAGAGTGACTAACCAGCGTGGTATCTCCATTTTGTACAGAATAGGTTCGGTAGACCAGGCTGTCAACCCGCTCGGCATTCAGCATAAATGGCTGACGATACCCGTCAGTGCCCTTTGGAGATATGCCCATTCGCTCATATTGATCGATAAGATATTGGGCAGCTATTCGCTCGCCTTCGGTTCCGGTTTCTCGACCTTTCAACGAGTCATGGGCTATAATTTCAAGGTGAGACTGCAGTAGTTCCGGCGTGATAAGTTCGGAGTGATCAAGCAGCGCCTGATGCCTCTCCTCGGGAGTTTGTTGTAGTTGATCTGTTGGGGAACAACTAATAAAGAGGAGAGAGGTGATCAGAACTGTAGAGAGTAAATACTTCATGATTGCTGTTTTTCGGTAGGTTGGTTGCTGCCGATAATTTCATCGACAGGTTTTAAATCTATATGAAAGTCTGTGGGGTCATCATCAACAAAAAGATCAATCTGTTGCTCTTTAAGCATTTCCAAAATCGATAAAAATGTAACCACCACTTTTATTTTGTTGCCAAGCTCCAGGCATAGTTTTCGAAAAGATGTACGTCCCTGTTCCTGGAGAAGGTTCAGGACAAACTCTGCTTGTTCTTCTACAGTAATTTCCACCTTTTCCACACGGTGATAGCTATTTTGCCGTTTAATATCCGCCAACACTTTTTGGAAGGCGGTCATCAAATCAAAAATAGTTACATCCTTTAGCGCCTCGCCGGTGGCTTGCTTCTCAACGTTGTCGGCTTCCGGGTAGCCACGGAAATATTTTTTACGGCTCTCTTCATCTATCACGGTCAGTTTTTCCGCCATCTCCTTATAGCGCTTATACTCCAGCAGCTTTTGCACAAGCTCGTACCGGGGATCGGTTTCGTCCAACTCATCGTCTTCGGTATCATCGGCGGGGAGCAGCATTTTTGCCTTTATCGACATCAGCATACTGGCCATGTAGATGAACTCACTGGCAATATCGAGGTCGAGCTCTTCCATCAACCGAATATATTCCAGGAATTCTTTGGTGATGTGAAAGATAGGAATGTCATAAATATCAAGCTCATCACGCTTGATAAAAAAGAGCAACAGGTCTAACGGACCCTCAAAATTTTTGAGCTGTACTTTATACATAGGCAAAATGGGTTGGTTTAAGATCGTAATTCAAACCCGAAAAAAGAAATCAACCAGTTGTATTCTAAAGCGGAATTGTGCAGATTAGTTGTATATGCACGTAAATCACTAATTTTATGATACACAAAACAACAAATGTATTTTCTCGCGAGCTGTCAGCCTATTTTGATGAACGTTGCAGCGAGTTTGGGTTGGCCACCTCATATATTGAGCTTATGCTATTGGTTCGAGCATTTGATGGTGACGCCACACAAAAAGTATTAGCTGAAAAGATGAATCTGGCACCATCAACCATCACCCGTTTTGTGAGTAAACTGATAAAAAACGGACTGGTTAAAAAAACTCGAGAGGGTAGAGAAGTGGTTATCACGCTCTCTGCAAAAGGCAAAAAAGAGGCTGAGAAGATGGATAGAGTATATAAAAAAGCGGAGTCGGACCTTCGGCAGAAACTGGGTGGCCAATTTGTAGAGACCACCGAAAAGCTGCTTGAACACGGCTTAACAGAGTTAATAAAAGAGAGAAGTGATTAATTTTCTCTGTCGAGTCGCCGAACGATTCTTTTTATATGTTCGGAGGCCGGCGCCTCAAATAGATCCCTGTTTTTCTCCAAAAACTGTATTAGATGATCAAGTTCATCATAAAGCCGAAGATCTCGCTGTCGGAGTTTACGAAGATACGCTTTTCGCTTACCGGGTGGCTTAGATAGTATGTCTGACGAAATTTTCTGAAACCTTTCATAGATCTCTTTATCCATGATATTTATGTATTGATTAATTGTGCCCTCTATATAAAAAGCGTGAAATTAAGCAGAGAAATATCACATTAAAGAAAATTAATTTATCTCTTGGCTTAGTTTGTCGAGATACGCTTTCATATAGGCTACTCTCTTTTCGGCTTCAGCTTTGCCGCTTTCGGTATTCATGGTTGCGGGAAGCTTAAA
>SKWF01000155.1 GCA_007129085.1 Balneolaceae bacterium
CACCATGGTACTCTGCCTGGCGGCAAGCTGGTACCCTGCACGACGAGCTTCGCGCGTGGAGCCGGCGGATGCTGTTCGGAATGAATAACTATTCGTTATAGCTGTCGGGCAGGTCGTTTTCGTACAGCAGCACATCGCCCGGCTTGGCATACTCTTGTAGAATTTCGTTCGCCTCAAAAAGTGTTTTTGCTACTCGCACATCCATTTCCCGACCATTTTGATGGCTTAAAATACCATCATAAATTGGCTCGGTTCGGTTTTTGCCAACCAGCAAAACAAGGTCCAGGTTGGCGGCGGCAATGTGCTCTCCAAATTTTCTGTTTTCTGCTTCCTCTTCTTCTCCCAGCTCAATCATTCCCGGGGTGATGATAATTCGCCGGCCTGTGGAAAACGAGCCTAAAATTTCAACGGCATTTTTTGCCCCTACCGGGTTGGAGTTAAAGGCGTCATCAATTACTGTTAAATCACCCTGTTTTTTCAATTCCAGTCGATGTTCCACCGGCTCCATGTTTGATGCGGCCACGGCAATAGTTTCAATTCTCATATCGAACTCTCGTGCAACGGCAGAGCTCAGCAGCAGGTTTTGGACGTTGTGAGCCCCCAGAAGTTTTGTTTCAACCGTGGTTGACTGTTCAGCAGATCCGGTTTCCGGCATCCATTCCATTAAGAAGCGCGTTCCATTTTCGTCCACTGTAATATTTTTGGCGCGGAGATTTCCATTTTCGCCAACGTACACTTTTTTGATGTCGCTTCGTTCTCTTCCCATCTCCTTAACAATGGGATCTTCTCCATTTAAAATAAGCGTGCCTCCCGATTTTAACTCTCTTGCCAAGGTCGATTTTTCGCGGGCAACAGCCTCTTGAGATCCGAATGTTTCTAGGTGGGAAATCCCCACATTTGTAATGATGGAGATATCCGGTTGGGCCAGTTCGCAGAGCTCCTTGATATTTCCTTCATACCGAGCTCCCATTTCGAGAATTAACACTTGGTCGCGGCTGTCGAGATCGTTGTTGATGACTTTGCAGATCCCCATCGGGGTGTTGTAGCTGCCCGGCGTTACGCAGACACGAAACCGCTCCTTCAGCAGTGTGTGCATGGCAAACTTTGTGCTTGTTTTGCCGTAACTGCCCGTAATTGCTATAACCTTTAGGTTGGGCATGGAGGCTATCTTCTTTTTTGCCTGGCGCTTAAATCCGTTCTGGATGGAGTTTTCAACCGGTTTCATCAGCCATGCTGCGGGGAAAATCAAAAAGGGAATAAGAATATCAGCCAGCGCCAGCAGAAACGTTAAAAAGTAGGGGTCAGCAGTTAGGTAGTTTCCAACCGGCTCCTGGATGTTTGGCGTGATGTAGAGCAGGTCCGAAGAGAATGAAAAGTTGAAAAAGAAGTAGTAGATCGGGATCAAAATAACGGCAAGCGTAGCAGTGAGGCGGATCACACGAGGCGTAAAAACCAGTGGTTTCTTCTCTTTTTTAGATTTGTAACGACTCACCCCACCAAACCAAAAGAGTGTAAATACAAACATCACAATTACGGCTGCGGTAAAGGTAATGGTAGTTGATAGAAAGTAAATAAATGCCAGTATGACCGTATTGATAAGCAAATGCTCCGTCGTAACAACTTTAGAGCTGAAATTGTCTAAAATCCAGCGGCGGTATTCGTGCGTTTTGTAGCCGTGCTGTTGAAGCATCTGCAGAAAGTAGAGAACACGTCTGTAGCTGTGGCGCAAAAAGATAAGGCAGAGTAAAAGAATGGCTCCGTTGAGGAGCAGTGAAAATAGGTTCAAACCGTAAGTGATCTGTTCAGTTGGTAATTGGCCGTTCGGTTCGAAAAGATACCGATGATCTGTTATATTCAGGGCAAATAAATTGTACTAAATAAAACAAGATTCAAGATATGAAATTAATCATCCCTATGGCAGGTCGTGGCACGAGAGTCCGGCCTCATTCACATACGACTCCTAAACCGCTCCTTCCTGTTGCCGGAACGATGATCGTAGAGCGCATCGTAGAGACGTTTTCAAGAACACTGGATGGTACGATAGATGAGATCGTCTACATTCTGGGACCCGATTTTGGTCAGGAAATTAAAGATCGACTTACCGAAATGAGCGAGCGCCATGATGCCAAAGCGTCATTCGGCGTGCAGGAAGTAGCAAGAGGAACTGCCCATGCCGTTTCTTGCGCAGGCGAAAAATTGAATGGTGAGGTGATCATTGTTTTTGCCGATACCATTTTTGATACCGATAAAACGGTAACCGTTGAGGGAGCCGACAGCGTAATTTGGCTCAAAGAGGTGGATGATCCATCCAGGTTTGGCGTTGCTGTTGAGAAAGATGGTCAAATTACCGATTTCGTTGAAAAACCGAGCGAGCCGATTTCGAACCTGGCAATTATTGGCGTGTATTATTTCAAGCAGGGCGAAAAACTGATGAAAGAGATTCAGTACCTGCTGGATAACAATATTGTTGGCCACGGAGATGAGTATCAGCTAACAGATGCGCTGGATCGCCTGTTGAAAAATGATAATGTATTTAAAAAAGCGACGGTTGAAGAGTGGCTCGATTGCGGAACGCTTCCCGCCTGGCTGGATACGGTTGGCCAGATTTTGGAAAAAGAAGATCATGACTACGGAGAGTATGAGGGAACGACCATTC
>SKWF01000189.1 GCA_007129085.1 Balneolaceae bacterium
ACCTGCAGCAACCCTGTGGTTAAAACCGTGTCACCGGGTGCTATGCCATTCACTATCTGAACCCTGTCACTCGTGCGAATTCCGGTTTGGATCGGTGCCTCTTCCACAACACCGTTACGAACCAGAAAAAGCTTCTGACGATTCAGCTCCGGAACAACGGCAATACCGGGAACCATCAATGCATCCACAACAGTATCCAAAATCAGCGTAATATTGGCAAACGCACCGGGGAAAAGCAGGAGGTCATCATTTGGACTCATTGCGCGAATTTGCAATGAACGGGAGGCCTGATCAATACTCGGTTCAAATGCGTAAACCTCTCCGGTAAATGTTGTATCTACCCCCTGCACTCCAAAGTTAATTTTATCGCCAATAGTTACTCTCGATGCATACCGCTCCGGGATGGAAAAGTCGATTTTCACCGGATTCAACTTCTGCAGTGTCGCAATTCTTGTATCCGGGCTGATGTAACTGCCTTCACTAATATACTTTAAACCAATTGAGCCGGAGAATGGAGCCCGTAATTCCGTTTTATCAATTCGAGCACGAATTAAATCCAGTTCCGATTGCAGTACATTCAGTTCGTTCAGCGTTGCGTCATATTCATCCTGGCTAATCCCACCTCTCTCAAGAAGTCGTTTCTGCCGCTCTTCGCGCTGTTCAGCAAGACTTACCCGAAACGTAGTTCTACGCAATTCAGCCTGCAATTCGCTGTCATTTATTTTTAACAAAAGATCACCTTCTTCTACCTGAGTTCCCTCTTGGAAGTAGATATTGGTAACTATTCCTGAACCTTCAACTGCTAAATCAACAATTTCATCAGCCCTTACAGAGCCACTTGAATAAATTCTCTCCTCAACCGGCTCTTCAACAATCTCAACACCTTCTACTTTCAGGCGATCTGAATCTCGGTTTTCATTACTGTTTTCACCCGATGATGATGAGCTGAAAAGTGGTTTAACTTTCGGATAGGCGATCAGTCCCAGTACTGTTAGGATAATGACCGCGGTGATAATTCGTTTTAGCGTTTTATTCATTACAATATGTTATGCAAAATATTTTCGTGGCTTAACAACGCACCAAACTAATAGATAGTTCTATCAGATAGATATCTGAAATGTAAAATAATGTTGGTCATATTTACAGCAATAAACAAAAAAAGAGGCGGCTCTTGTGAACCGCCTCTTTCTTTAAAAAATAAATGCTGATCTGCTTAATTAAGCGATCTGTGCATCCAGTTGTTTTTTAATTTGTGCTTTGGGCACAGCACCAACAATCTGATCTACAACTTCACCGTCTTTAAAAATAAGTAGTGCCGGGATGCTTCTGATTCCGTACTTCACGGATACTTCCGGGTTATTATCTACATTTACTTTTCCAACTTTTGCTTTGCCTTCATATTCACCGGCAATTTCATCCACTACGGGTCCAACCATACGGCAGGGGCCGCACCATTCTGCCCAAAAATCTACTAAAACAGGTGAATCACTGTTTTCTACTTCTTCGGAAAAATTTCCGTCAGTTAATTCTATTGTATTACTCATAGGTATTACTTTTTATTTGTGTTTGATTTAATATCTCCAATAATTTATCCATTTACACATATCTAAATCTTATCAAAGGTATCACATTTCGTTATCTGTTCCCTTTCACCAGTTGAACGGATTTTGTTCCCACTATATTCCTTAAACCTTTTAAAAGATCGTTATTCGGCTCTACAACATACTTGCGAACATTCATCTTCATCGGGCCGTTTGCATGCTCACTAATTACACGAAGCCGAACCGGCGTTTCCCCTTGGTTTAGGCTCATAAGGGTAGCCATTTCATTTAAATCATCATTTGTAAGCTCACTGGTATGCAGCTTCAATTTTAGCGTTAGCTGGTTTTGAAATTTCTCGCGCAAATTCTCTACACGCTCCATGTTTGATGCAATTATTTTCGGCTGACCACCGCGCTTATCCAACGTACCGCTGAGTAGTACAATGGTATCAGGTGAAAGCAGACCCTGGTGACGATCATACACATCGCTAAATACCAGCACTTCCACGCCCCCTTTCAAATCTTCAATCTGGATAAAGGCCATCGGGCGCCCTTTGCGATCCGTTACCTGTTTTACTTCGGTAATAATACCCACAATTTTGATCGATTCGCGATCTCCCATCTCCCCGAGTTTTTCTTCACCCAGGGTGTGAGAAGCGAACAGCTTAACATCCTCTTTGTAGCGATCGAGCGGATGACCACTGAGATAGAAGCCGATCAACTCGCGCTCTTTATTAAGACGCTGAATATTGGTCCACTTCGGGCACTCCCGTAGTTCAGGTTCGCCTATTATACTGTCACTACCTGAATCACCACCGAAAAGACTGCCTTGGTTCAGCCGCTGCTCTTCCTGCTTTCTCGATGCATAGCTGAGAATATCATCTACGCTGGCAAGCAGCCGTGCGCGGTTATCATACAAAACATCAAAAGCGCCGGCCTGAATCAAGCTCTCCACCGTTCGACGGTTACATACGCGAGTATCAATCCGTGATGCAAATTCAAAAACACTGGTGTATTCGCCATTCTCTTTTCGCTCCCGCGAGATCTCTTCAATGGCGTTTCCTCCAACTCCTTTAATCGCCGACATCCCATACTGAATTCGTCCATCTTTG